>JBHLNT010000001.1:110639-114144 GCA_048941265.1 Promethearchaeota archaeon | reverse complement strand
TATATTTTTTTGTTTTTTTGTTATATTGGAGTTCCAAAAAGGTACTTTCTAATTTGTTATATTCCGAAACTAATAAGGTACTCGCTTCATGGGCTCCTATTAAACTTAAAGGATATCCGCGTGGTGAGTAGGGTATCAAATTTTTGATAGTATATATAGCATCTTTAGTATCTAAATAATCACATATATCAAATCTAAGAGCTGAACTAAAACTCTGTAATCTCGTAATATAGGCTTTACTTTTAGTATATGCAGAAAGATCTGGTAATTCTACTAAAAATTGTTCATCGCTTAAAATATCCGACCAGATAGGTAATATAAAATTCCCTTGTGCATCTCTTAACCTACACGTCTTCGAAAATGTATAATATTTAATATCATATGTTTCTATAAATCGATAAAAAAACTCTGTAAATGATGCGGGAGGAAAAATATGCTGGCGAAACATCTGTATGCCATCTCCCAGGAAAACAACATTCTCATTTTTACCCCACTTACTTTCCTCTTTAATTCTAATTAAAGTCTTTAATATTTCATCAGCACTTCTAATTCTATCAATAACATGCCCTAATGAAGGATAATAAAAGTTATGAGCTTCAATATACGCTTCAATTTTTTTTTTATACGTTAATTCATACCATTCTTCTAATTTATCAATTTTATCCTTCAAAGTCCCTACATAAAAGTCTTTCTTTATTGTTTTTATAAAATTTTCAATCACAGTTTTATATATTATTAGTTTATGTTCATTATCTTCAATATATGCACTGATCGGTTTATACATAATAAGTTCTTTTTTATATTTCCCATTTTCAAATGTAATTTGACCTTCTCCAAATTTAAAAGATGATAATTTAGCATATGTCCCGCTGAACGTATTAGAGCTTTCATCAAAACCAATCACTCGGTATTTCTTGTCAATATAGTCGTTAAACATCTCATGAATAATGAATTTAGGCATGTCACTGAAATGTGAGCTTGTATTTTTAATGCTTTCATCTGTATCAAATTTATCTGTTTCTAATTCAATTTTTTCTTCCTCTGTCCACTTAATCTTCTTCTCTTGTATGAACCTTTTAAATTTTTCAATTTCCTCATCAATTGATCTTTCAGGTCTTTCATCAAATGATTTTTCCAGCGAAATTAATTCAAAATCGAATGACATTTTTTTGCCTCTAGTTTTTATATAAAGTAAATCTAAGGTAGCTCTGTTGGAGGGGGAGATTTACCCTGAGAATTATATTTTTTTATAAAATTTATGTAAAACTTGTTTGATACCTTTTCAAAATAATCATCATATAAAGGTATACGTAACTTTTGAAAATTGGTTAACCAAATTCCCGAAATTAAAGCTATCCCTCTTGTACCAGTCAAGGATTCAAGATCACTAAATTGAATCCCGCCACCTAACGTTCTTGCAGCCATAGCCTTTTCTTTTTCAGATCTTAAGGGCAAATTGATTACTGTGTTCATATTTGATAAGATTGTATCATCTATGGGAGAATATTGTTGTGAAATAACTTCTAAACCTAAGTTAAATTTTCTCCCTTGACGTGAAATATCTTTAAAGACATTGCTATATCTCATCATTTCAGGACGTAAAATACTTGGAGCTTCCTCAATTGTGAATATAATTATTGGTAAATCTGAAGGATCTTTTATAGCAGAACCCGTTTGAACATATATTTTATCGATATTGTTTTTATAATTATCATAAAAATGATTTGGTAATGATTGACTTAATTTTTTCTTCAATGTGCCCAAATCTGAAGAAGATTTTAGAGATTTACGTATATCAAAAAGTGTCCTAGCTAAAACACTGTTAAATAAAAATTGCTCTAGATCAGAAATCATTGAGGCATTAAATATGATTAATCCACCTTTCTCTAACTTCTTTACAATCTCTGGCAATTTACTCGTTCCTTTAGATTGAAACATGTCGGAATATTCTAACCAATGCATTCTTCTTCTAATGGCAGCCATAGTTTTCTCATCATGACCACCAGGTGGTCGATAACCATCTGTCAATAAATTATCAATATAATTCTGCGGATCGGTTCTATAAGCCGAATGAATAGCCCCTACTTGTAAATCATTAAATGATCCTGTGGCAAATAAATCCTCAGGCTTAATTTCTTGATAGTTAATAATACATGGTTCTGCTAGGCTCTTAATTTCTGTTGGAGGTATTCCTTTATTAGGATAAAGATAAAACCATTTTCCAAACAATTCTTTGTTATATTGAGTTGATTTACATATATCATATACTCCATGTTTGATGCATCCGAGTGCATACTCATCGTGCATATCAATCGCTAACATAGAGATTTTTGTACCTTTTTCCTTGAAAATTACATCTGCATTATGTTGGAGCAATCCATCAATAAAAACTTGATTTAAATTTGATTTACCCATACCTGTTGCTCCAGCAATAAAAAAATGATACATTAAATATTTAAATGGGAAATATACATTGACATTTTTCTCTGAAGCTAACGTTCCCATGAAAATTCCTTCTGGATTAAAAATTTTTTCTAAAAAGTCAGGTTTATCGTTTTGATTTTCCGAGATTTTCATGGAATGAGGTTTTAAAATTTCATTTTCCATTAAATCCTCAATAAAGAAAAATACATTTATGGTATGGTCAATTTTTTGGTTTTTTTTTTTATCAATTTCAGTACAAATAATTGGACGTCCTTGTATAACATATTGTAATTCTGACTCTAATTCTGCTGTGATATACTCTGTAATTTTTACATTTTTTAGTTTTTGCCGTGTTAATATATAATCAGTAATAGTTTGTTCATTTAATATTTGGATAATAATGTTATATTCTTTATCTTTACTTTCTGCTTCAAGTTTTACGAAACCATGAAGATGGACATATTTTTCATAAAAAATCTCAATTGTGCTTTCAAGTGAGTTAATTCTTATAATCATTTTTTTTCCTGATTTATTTATTGATTTTAACTATAATATATATTCAAACAATAAAAATAAAAAATCATATTAACTACTGAATGATATTTCTAATTTTCTTTAAAATAATATGAGTTATTAAATTTAAACTTTCAAGAGTGCACGGATTTACTAATTCAATAAACATTTTTTCTCTTAAAGATATCATTTGGTTTAAATAATAAGAAAAAATCCTAAAATATTTTAGATAAACTTTAAATTTTAAACAATCATTAAAAACTTTATAAATAAATTAGTTAATAATTAATAATATTGGTGAAAAACATGGCGAGTAATACATTTGGAATTATATCTTTAATTTTTGCCATTCTTGCAATTTTTATTTTTCCCATAATATTATCAATTCTGGCAATAATTTTTGGAATAATCGGATTAAGTCAAGACCGAGACAAAACATTAGCGACAATAGGATTAATCATCGGAATAATCATCCTCGTTTTAAATTTTCTTGGAATAATTGTATGGGTAGCTTGGCGTGTTGTACGCATTCGTTAAATTTTACTAAAATGGATTTAAATTAATTTTA
>JBHLNT010000001.1:0-110539 GCA_048941265.1 Promethearchaeota archaeon | reverse complement strand
TTTATAATTCAATTCAGCAAGAGCTTGATCTTGATATCTATTAAAGAGTTCGTTAGAAAGTTTTTGCCAATCACGGCAAATTGCAAGTGTTTCCTCATCGTTCCTTAGTAGACTATCATATGACATTATTCGTAAAAACTCATTAGCATAAGATTCCACAATATCTGTATCAGCACCAACCAAAAGATCTCGAACAAAATCATCGGCGCTATACCATTCCTTTACTCTTGAAAAATCGCGATGAATTTGAGTTAGCAATACATTGCGTGGGCCTTCCCATAATTCCATAATCATAGAATCACGATGAAATCTAGGAAAAGATAAAAAATCCTCCATAATACCATGTCCTCCAAAAAATGAAATGGCCATTCTTATCAAAGCTGGAGCCTCATCACCTACTACGATCTTTTGTAACATAACAAGCTCCCTTAACCTGAAACGCCTTCTACGCTCAACTATATCTTCGATTTTTTCCAAATCCCTTATTCCTGCAATTAATTGTTCACCAAAATCAATATATTCTGAATAGACTTTGAAAGCACCCGCAACAGATCTCATAGCTGTCTGATTTAAATCATTGATTTGGTTTATCATTAAAGGAAAGGAGGATATTGGAACTCCAAAAGCTGTTCTAAATTGAGCATATAATGTCGCTTCACGTGCAATTCTCAAAGCTCCAGCTGCCATTCCAAATCCTATATGCAATCTTGATAATGAAAGTACAACCCCTACAATATCAGCTAATCCTTTTTCAAGAGGACCAATAGGGTATGCTACAGCTCCATTATATGTGATTTCTGCGGTTGGTAACTCCGCGGTCCCTAATTTAGGTTTAAGTCGATCAATGGTATATGAATTTCGTATTTCTTTCTCTTTATATTGTGGCAACCATGATGGAACTGCAAAGGCAGCAACTCTAGTTGAAGAGGGTGTTCCTTTAGGTTTAGCAGTTACAACCGCATAATCTGTATGAGCTGCTGAGCAGAAAAATTTCTGTCCATAAATCCTCCAACAATTAGAAACACCATCGGGTCCCTCAGCCTCTTCATATATAGCTTCAGCAAGATTAGCAGGAACATCACTACCTCCTTGAATTTCACTCACAAATTGGGCTCCTCTCCCATATTCTCCGTTGCTATATTCCCCTGAACCATTCCTGACATGTTGGAGTACTTTTAATGCTTCAGGATCTAGATTATCTTCATATTGCTGCATGAGCCAGACCATTCCGTGTGTACATGCAATGGGACACATTACACCTGCCTCGCTATTCTGATATAATAAAAACATTTTCATAAACCTACTCCATGGTGTATTTCTATTAGGATCAAATAGTCCAAGACTGAATATCTCCCGTTCTAAAGTTTCAGTCTCAGCGCATCTCTCTATACGGTCAATCCTATGATTATGAGCATCATAATGTTTTATTTTAGTAACTTTTATACGATTTTCAAGGTCATTGGCTTTATCTGCTAAATCTCTAAATCTAAAAGAAACATAGTCGGAAAGCGCGCGAAGATCCCTATCTATTTTTTCAAAATCATTACCGGCATACTTTTTTACTAAAGCCTGTAAGAATTCATCATCGCGATAATAATTAAAATTATCTCTAACAAACAAATAATCATCAAATGAATATGGATTATTCCGATTCCCTTCTTGCTCACTCATCTCTAATTTCTACCTTTTGTAAATTGGAATTTTTACAATTGTATTTAACTAGTAATTATGAAAAAAGAATATTTAAGATTATTAGTCGATATTTTTATTATTTCATGTTAAAACTTTGGCGTAACTTCGTATTAATCTAACTTTTTTCCAGCTCCTCCATGCGTGAGTTCTTCTCCTAATGCCACACGTACGAGGTTACTCAAAATATAAGGCTCCATTCCTTGTCCTTTAGCTCTACCCCTGAGGCCTCCAATACACAGTGGGCAAAGAAAAATAAATGCTTCAGCTCCAGCCTCTTTCGCATCCATTATGTTTTTCATCCTCCAGCTGTTTTCTTCTTCTGCTGAAACGTTATCCATTGCTGCTTGGATTCCCCCACAGCAGAGGGCTCCTTCTTTATCATACTTTCTTTTCACTCTTTCTGCACCTATTAGTTCGAATAATTCATCAAGAATTATATCTTTCTCGAACGTATATCTTGAAGCGCATGGCTGTTGATAGGCAATTTTGATATTAAGCTTTTTCACTTGATCTTGATGATCTTTTACATAATCTCTTAAGTATTCGATAATATGAATCGATTTAAAGGGCACATTAATATCGAAATCTTTCACAATATTTGTTAACGATGCGTAACAATCGTCATGAAAGAGAATTATTTCTTCAGCTCCTGATGATGCTAAGTTATCAACAAAGGTTTGAAGATTATGTTTATTTACCAAACTCGGTCTTCCCGTATGAACCATTCCCATCCAACAAAAGTAATCTCCGCCTTTTAGGAAAGTCAACCCATCATAAAGTTGGCCTTCAATGACTCCTGGTAGCATGTCGCCTAATACGCAAAGGCTCATAACAGGCTTATCTAGATCACCTTGTACTATTTTTGAGGGTATTTTGGTACCGGCGTCGAACATCTTCAAAATTCTTTTCGCAAATTTAAAAGTTCCCGTTTCTTCTTGCCTTACATTAATTAAATCAAAAGGATTTGCACCTTCAGGACAGTACATATTACAAGCGGTACATGTAATACATTCAGAGGTAACTGGACTAGGTTCACCATTTATTAATTTTTGAAATTCTTCTTTAGCCTTGTTCTCAGGATATGCTAGGTAATGACATTTCATTAAACATTCTCCACAAAGAGTACATTTTTCTTCATAAAACATGATTTATCCTCATTTTATTTTTAAGATTGGTTTTCAGTATGTGATTTAAGAGAAAGGATTGTATTTATTTTTTATTCGTGGGATTTCATAATATAGTCTTATTAAAGATTTAGTTTTAATACAATTATAGTTGCTTAATTAAAATTTTATCGGACTATAATCGAATAAAAAATAGTAGTGAAAAAAGGATGGTCTTTTTAAATTCTGAAGGTAAATTCAATGATAATTCTTATCTCATAGATGATATGATCTTTCGATTGCCAGGACAACTTGCGCTCTACGTAATAGAAAATGAAGGAATGAGAATGTTGATTGATGTGGGGGAAGAATTAGCTGCAAGAAGAATTATTAAGAAATTAAAAGATTTTGGACTCTATCCAATTCATAGAATTTTGTTGACACATTCGCACTTTGACCATGTACAGGCGATGGGGAAATTGAAAAAATTAATGAAAGAGACAGAAATCGAAGTTTTAGCTTCAGAAAAAGCAATTTCCAATTTAAAAAATCCAGAAAAGATGAATGAATATTTTGGATATACTGTCAATCCGATTCAAAATGTTACACCCTTAAAGGATGGAGATATCATTGATTTAAACGGTTTAGAATTAGAAATCTTAAACTTTTTTGGGCATACTCAAGACTCTATTGCCGTCTTCGATAATAGAAATAAAAATATCTTTGTTGGAGATGCGATAATCGACAAAGTTGATCATGAAACGATGATGCCAGAGTTTGTACCTCCTGATTTTGATGAATTTGAATACCTCAAGACCTTGGAAAAGTTAAAAAATATGAAAGACGCGTTAAATTCAATATCTTTATCTCATTTTGGGGTGTGGACAGATGAGGAATTTATTAATATTGTGGAAAATACGAAAGAATTTCATTTGAATGTTAAAGATTCAATCATAAAATGGTACAATGAAAAACCATCTCTTAACTATATAGCTCTACAATATCATGAAAAATTCATTCCAGAATCTAAAATTCATACAAGGGAGAATATTCATGGTTTAGAATTTGAAATCGAGTGGTTTATTGATGGTTTAAAAACAATGGGGGTTATCAAATAATGGTTTTTATAAATTCTGAAGCAACATTTAATGAAAATACGTCTCCCATAGATGGGCAATTATTTAGAATGAAAGGAAATGCTGCCATTTCCATAATTGAAAACAACGATCATTGAATGATGATTGATGATGATCTTCATAATTCACAAAAAAAAATATAATGGGGCTAAGATTGGATTTGCAATGGCTTCTTAAGGGGCTGCAAATAAGCGAATATGTAAAATGACATGCTCACATTAGACATTATTAATAATATTACCTAATACAAATATTTTTATGTTCTGAGATTAAACATATTTTATAATACAATATATTCTAATCTAAAAAAAGAAAAAAAGAGTGAAAGAAATGGTTTTTATAAATACTGAAGGTAAATTTAATGATAATACCTATCTTATAGATGGAAATCTGTTCAGATTGGAGGGAACTCTTTCCGTTTATGTAATTGAAAACAATGGTATGCGCATGATGGTTGATACTTCATCTAATCTTGCAGCACGAAAAATTGTAAAGAAATTAAAGGAATTTGAAATATTTCCAATTCATAAGATCTTATTGACACATTCCCATTGGGATCATATGCAGTCTGTGGGAAAATTGAAAAACCTAATGAAAGAAACGACCATTGAAGTTTTAGCTTCTGAGAATGCTATTAATAACCTAAAAAATCCTGGGATCATGAATGATGTTTTTGAGTATGGAACTACGGATCCTGTAGAAGATGTTACACCATTAAAAGAAGGTGATATTATAGATTTAAACGGTTTAAAATTAGAAGTATTGAATTTTTTTGGTCATACTATGGATTCTATAGCTATTTTTGATAAAAAGAATAAAAATATTTTTGTAGGTGATGCGATAATTGATAGACTCAGTGACGATACCTTTCAGCCAACCTTTATGCCACCTGAATTTAATGAATCAGAGATTTTGAAAACATTTCAAAAACTAAGAGATATGAAAGAAAAACTAAACTCAATATCCTTAGCTCATTATGGCGTTTGGACAGATGAAGATTTTGAAAGAATATTAAATGAGATGGAAGAATTACACTTTAAACCAAAAGACTCCATAATCAAATGGTATAATGAAAATCCATCAGTTAAATATATTGCTTCTCTCTATCATGAGACTTTTATACCAAATTCCAAAATGCATACCAAAGAGAATATGATTGGATTGGAACTACAAATAGAATGGTTTTTAAAAGGTCTAAAAATAAGTGGTTTTATCAAATAATGTACTAATTCGCCAATAACTTAATAACTTTGAATTTTTTTTTAACCTTGTTTTATTTAATATTAAGATATTCCTAAAAATTAGATTAAATTACCTTTTTTTTTTGATTTAAAAAATTTAGATTTGAGCCTTATATTAAATTTCAAATTGTCGGTTTCTCAATTTTGAAATTAAATGTCCTTTCGAGAGTAATTGGATTCCGAATTGACTGCAGTAATCTCGAGAGAAATCAGATATCATATTACAAATCATAATACCGCCTTGTATACCAGAAACATCAATACATGCCTTATGCAGCTGTCTCAATTGGGTTATTGAGATTTCCCGTTTCCAATCACGAATGAAAATCCCAAACATGTCCAAGTTATTCTTTACGATGGCATCAAATATCCAGACCCTTCCAGATTTTCCCTTGAATTTTTGTGGCTGATCAATATAATCATACTTATCTGAAAAAACTAATTTAGTTAATTCACGCAAGTCATGTTGAATAGAATTATTCTCGAACATTTCTGCTAACCCATATACCTTTGATTATATATTGTATTCTTTTAGTAATATATAAATATATATGCATATCTTTCTGGAATTCTATTTAATGGCAGTGATATGGAAGTGATATGGATCAATTACCTTTTTCCAATCTTAAATTAGAACACTTTAAAATCAGCGACAAAATATTAAATAAATTATTTTATTCGAGATTTTTTCTTATTATTTACAAATCCAAATAGTTTAATAAGAGGAAATTCTCCATATGTATCTGGTCCTTCGGATTTTATATACTCATAAATAATATCCTGTAAGAACTCAATCAATTTATCTGCGATAATTGTACATATATTTTTACACTCAAAAAAATTATCTCTAGGATATTCACATTTGTTATGATGCATACTACAGAACTTTTTCATTTGTAATGACATCCCGTCTGCTAATAAAATATCAAAAAAATTCCATTTATCTTTAAATCCACCAAGTTGGCTAGGAGCTATTTCTGTTAATTTTTTCTTTAATTCTTTTATCTTTTCTTTAGAATTCTTGGATTTTGCTTTACCATTTCTCTTATTAATTTGTCTTATTTCATTTTTAGCCTCAATCTGACATAAAAAATTAAATTTTTCCAGCAATTTTTCAGCTTGGATGGCATTATTTGGATTTATTATTTTCCAACCTGATGCTTTTTTACATGAAATCTCTTCCTTTTCAGCATTTGAGAAGCCAGTAGGATAGATCCAGCATTGAGGAGGTTTAATCCCTGAATTATGAACTTTGCATCCATTAATCTTTTTATCATACAAGAAACATTTTCCAGTATTATCGTCGAAACGTAGTTGAAAAGTAAAAATATCGCTTCGAATAAAATCCTTTTCAGAGGCATACCCTCTTTTAATATATTCCTTAGCTAGCACTTTAGGAACATCAATCTTGATAGAACAACAATCTCCTTTACAAATACTTGGATCTATACAATTTGGACCTATTATTGATGATTTCATCAATGAATTATATTTCTTGACAATAGTCCAAAAATATTCATTTCCCATTTATAAAAAGCAATCCAATAATTATAATCAAGCAAATTTTGAAGTAATTTAATAATTCCTATTTAAAATGATTTTGGAAATATAAATGTTTAAAAAAGTGTAAAACACTATTTATTAAATTTTATTTTAGAAAAAAAACCAGAATTTTGTTTACAAAAGTTCGTGTTATAAAAGAATTTGAGGTTTAACAAGAATGTCAGAATTAAAAAACCTAATAGTTGTCGATATTACCGATTATGAAAACATAGTTCTAGCTCCAACGGGAATTGGAGCAACCGGAGATCATGCCATTAAGGAAATCAAAGCAAAGGGAACATTACTTATTAAAAATACTTCCGATAAAAGTAGGCTTTGGAACATTACATGCGATTTAAAAGAAGTTCTCAATACAAATTTAGAAAAAGTATTAAACGTTGGTTCTATTAATCCTGCTCAAGAATTCAAAAAGGACTATGAGATTCAAAATGTAAAAGAACCTGTATTAAAAGTTTTAGAAGTTCTTGATGCTGAACGGGATATTTCAGTTACCGCTAATAATGCCTTTCTTTATGAAAATGCCAATAAATGTAATTTGAAACTTTCACTTACTAACACACTTGAAATCCCTTTCACAGAAATTACAGTTGAGAAGGAATTACCATCTTTTTTTCAAGATATCGAAATTAAGGCACCTAACACAGGAACTGCGGATCAGGTAGAGAAAGATGGAAAGCGAAATCTAAATTGGAAAATACAAGGGTTAGATGCTAAAGAAACTGCTAAGATTGAAGTGTATTGTACTGTCATAGCTAAGGAAAGAAAAGATCAATCACTTGGAGGTCTGAAAGTCAATTACTTAGTTAATAATAAAATATTGACTATGATTAATCCAGAAGTCCGAGGTGAAACAGATTCGATGAGCGGAGTCACTCGAGACGAAGGCACTAATCCCGGAACATGGGATTGTAATGTTGAATTTATTAATGACTCTGAGTTTAAAGTACGACTAGAGGATGTTAAAGTTTCTCATAAAATTCCAACAGGTGTAGAAACTGTAGTTTCTGAGACACCTAATGTAGAGCTAAATCCAGATTCTTCATGGGAGAGAGATTTTCCAATAGAATCCGCTAACGTACCCGAGTTAGAATCTGAAATAGTCTTTACTCCTCTCTTTGGTGTAATTACTAGAGTCATTGGAGAAATTATCAAGGAACCTACCTATTATCATGTCTTAAGTGCTGAAGTACATAAGGCAATTAATCCTCCAGAAATAGCGGCCTATGCTAATACAGATATGACTATTGTGAATACAATTCCTAACAAGGGAACTTCGACTTTTGATTCCCTCGAAATCATTGATGAGATCCCACCTGACTTTGTCCCTCCCTTAATGAAAGAGTTGAAAATAGAATTAAAAAATCCTGATGGAACTGTTGCAATACAAGAAAGAGCAGAATTTATTGATAAAATTGAAATTGCTCCGGATGATCAAAATCCCGACTCTAAACACCTAATTACTATCAAGTTAAAAAGCTTAGAAAAGCAAGTTCCTCCGGGAGCAGAAGTTCTCATGAGTTATCCTCTTTTGGCAAAAAATCCTAAACCCGAAGTAAGGTATAATACACCCGTACAGATTAAAACAAATGTTCCAGTAAAGGGTAAAGAATTTATAATCAGTCCACCTGAAGAGCCTGTCATTAAAATAAAATATGTTGCGCGTAAATTAAAAACTCTTAAAAGTGTCAAACCTGGACTCACAGAAGGAGAATTTACTATTACGGTACGAATTCAAAATAAAGGAGATGTTGAATTAGAAAACATTATAGTCAAGGATAAAATCCCAGAAGGTTTTACATTAACAGAGACTAATTTTGATCTCCCTTTTGAGATGGTCGGTTCTGAAATGCAAATAAAAATTGTAGAACTGAGAGGGAATGATTCAGTAAATATTAACTATAGTTGTTCAGGTCAAGGTGATTATCCAAGAACAGAACCAGCTGTCATAGTTTTAGGGAGAGAGGGTACAGGCGGAACATCAAGCAAAACAGCCCCTTCAGCTACAGAAGTCCCACATGCTGCTGATTTAAGCCAATCGAAATCAGTAAAGGTCCATGAAATATTCTCTAGTATCTTTCAAAAAGTAGAACAAGGAATAACAGGTTTCCAATTAAGTGAAATATTAGAAACTAAAAGAGATGAGTTACCTCCAGGACCAATTCTCCACCAAATGATGCAATTTGCAAAAGATCTAAAGGAAAACACAAAAATAATTGTAGGAGAAGCTAGAGATAAAGTAATTGCCAAATTAACAGAATTTAAAAATAAATACGAGTAATTTTTTTAAGACTTATTTTCATTTCTTATATTTTTTTTTAATTTTTTGATATAACCAAAATAAGTTTAAACTATTTTTTTTACTTAGAAATCTTATTCGCTATTACAATATTTCGTTCGTGTGTATATGTACAATTAAACCAGAAAGAGGTTTAGGATAAAAATAAGTCGATTTCTGGGGCATAATCTCTCCCAAATGAGTGATTCTATGTATCTCCTCTAATGTGGTCGGATTTACAATAAAAATTGCTTTTATAATTCCGTCCTCTACATTTTGTAATCCCTTTTTTACATCTTTAATATAAGAGATATTTTCTGGTTTTATATTGAGACATTTAGTGAAAAGGATATCGTGCAATATTGGTAAATCGAGATTTTTCCATTCATCGGAATGACTATTTTCTATTTCTTTCTCGGGTTTAATCTTTTCTTTTAATTGAAGAAATAAGTATCTATTTTGGAAATAACATCCAAAAACGTGTTTTCCCTCTATTTTACGCTTTTCCATCAGAATTTTTAATGTATTATAATTGTTACACTCTTGAACTTCAAAATAATTGCTTACCATCTCTTTAAGTTCTTTAATATCTGCTGCTGTGACATTATGAACTTGGCGCTGGTTTGTGTAAATAATTAAACCGGGATCATTAAAATCAATAAATAGTGCCATTATGTATTGGCATCCCCCATGTCGGCTGTGGCGAAGGCTTGTTATATAACGATGATGTCCATCGGCAATTATGATGGAGTGCTTCCTCACAATTTCCTGGAACTTTTGTATATCCTCTTCCTTCCAAACTTTCCATATTTTATGTATGAAACCATCCCTGTCCTCGGTTTGAAGAAATGGTTCTTTATGGATATAGTTATTAAAAAGTTTTTCCGCAGTTCCATTACCATTATAAATTGTAAATATTGGAGAAAAGTTTGAATTAGTTTCTTGTATTAAATGTAGTCTATCATCGGTATATTTTTTAAAAGTCATTTCATGTGGAATTACTCCATCTTTCGCAGGAAAAATTTCTACTAATTTTAAAAGTCCCACAAATCCATAACGGCTAATTATTTCGCCATTATCAGGCCTTTTGTACTCAATTCCATATATCCCGATACATCGATTTTTTTCATAAACAAGTTGATTTGAATCTAGTAATTGTTTTAATTTATTACCAGCATCTTTATATGTTTCTGGGAGTATTATATGACATATATTATCCGGATCTTTTTTCATTTCAATTAATTCTTCTTCAGAAATAACATCATAAGGAGGAGCTATTAATTTTTTTAATCTTTCTGGATCATTTCTCCCAATCTTATAATAAAAACTTCTCAAAGGTATAAGTTCCGGCATTTAAAACAAATTATCATACTATAATTAAAAGATTATAATTCTATAAAACCTTCAAAAATTAAAAAATTTTTTATTAATTATTATTAAATCTTTAATATTTTGAGGGTTTTTCTCAGAAATGAATCATAAATTTAATTTTATCCCTAAAAGAGCGAAGTGCTTGAATTATAAATAATTTTTGTAATGTTCATGAACAAATAAATGTTATTCTATGTTACAGCGGTATGAGTGATTATACTGCAACCATTACATTACATTATAAAATTAGTTAATTAATAATATGAACATAAATTATTTAATAACAGATAAAAAGTAAAAATACATTGGAATTTATTATGATTCTTCTGATAATTCTAAATATTGTTTTAGTTCTGGTCTTTTTTATAAATTATTTCTTATATTGGATAATCTTTTTAAGATCTAAAGACATTAATACGAAATTTTGGCGCATCTACAAAAAAATTTATGTTATCTTGTGGTCGATTCCCCTTATATCAATACCAATAATAAATTCTGGTTTTTTTACTGAGTTCAATAATCAAGAAAGTTACTTTCAAGAATTATGGATATGGTTCTTAATTTTAGGAATTATATTTATTATCGTTGGAATTAAATTAGAAACAAAGTTTAAAAATAATAGAGAGTACATTGCTGATGGAGTGATAACTATTAATATAAAAGGAGTTTTCGAGATTATGAGGAATCCAAAACTCGCTTTTTGGGCTATTATCTTCTTAGGGTTATCTTTTATTTTTGATTCATTTATATCTTTATTACTTGCCCCCTTTTTGATCCTACTGTTTGAATTACAGGCATTTTTAGAAGAAAAATATATCTTTTTCCCTAAATATGGACAAAAAAGAATGAACTCATATAAAAAAAACACTCCTTTTAGAATATTTCCAACACCTTATAATATGTTATTAATACTTATAGCGATATTTGTTATTTATATAGGTGTAATGAATTTTATCGTCTCCAACTAGAATTCTTAAAAATAGAATTTCTTAAAAATAATCCGATAATTTATTATCGGCTTTTAGTAAAATTTAATGATATATAATGAAAATGCTAAAATATTAACATTATTTTGTTGTAATTAATCCAATAAATTAATAAAGGAGGATTTGATATTGACAAAAAAAATAGCAATTTTAGGAACTGATGGATATGAAGACTTAGAACTGCATTATCCGAGAATAAGATTGATAGAAGAGGGATATGAAGTAGAGCTGATTAGCCTAACAAAGAAAGAAATCAAAGGAAAATGGGGCTATCCAATTATGCCAAATAAAAAAATAGATGAAGTACAACCTGAGGATTATGATGGAGTTATTATACCAGGGGGAACCAAGAATCCCGATTATTTAAGGAGAAATAAAACTATTTTAGAGTTTGTTTCAAAGATAAATGAACAAGGCAAGTTAGTAGGTGCAATTTGTCATGCAGGTTGGGTTTTGATCTCCGCTAAAATAGTCAAAGATAGAGAAGCTACTAGTTATTTCGCCATACGCGACGATATGATAAACGCAGGGGTCAAATATAGAGATGAGCCGGTAGTTGTTGATGGAAATTTGATAACTTCAAGGACACCTGATGATTTACCACAATTCATGAAAGGAGTTCTAAATTTTCTCGCTAAATAAATATACTTTATTTTATACTAATATTTATCTTTAATTTTTTAAGTTCATTATTAACTTTTTCGCGTAAATTATCAAAATCTTGCGGTTGTTTGTTGCGAAATGAAATTTGATTAAGAATATTTTGAATTTCGTTCAAATTGAGATTTAAATCTTTATTAAATCTCTTCAGTACTCTAATTTGAGTTTCAATATTGTTAATTCCATTTATCCCATAATTAACATTTTCTTCTTTTTTTAGGATATCTATTGTTTGGTTGATATTTTCTAAAAATACTACTGCTACATCATTTAAATCAATTTTTAAAGATTCAAACTTCGAAAACGGCTTTAATTCAATGTCATCTAATATCTCTGATGCATATGTTATCGATATATTTTTACAGTTCAAATGGGCCATCCTATTAGTAGTAGAATCAAAATCCTCACAGATCTCTAAATCATCAAAGTCAATTATCAATTCCAAATCATCTAATTCAATATCAGTGATCAGGGGAGTAAATCTTACTTGGAGTTGTTTTTTTCCATAAAAATTATTATCTAACCTTAAAATTTGAGTATAAGTTTGGATAATATCTTCCCCAATTGGTGCGAAGAGAACACCTGATTTAGGATCAAGTTGTTTTAATAGAGGATATATCCTTTCTTGTTTTATTGCACCTGTTACTAAAATTTTTTGCCATGGACTTTTTTCAACCAATCCATCTAAAGGATTCTTCACTATGACTTCAATGTTTTTATAATTTAATTTATCTAAATTTCTTTCTGTAATTTTAGCTATTTTTGAATTTGCTTCAAGAATTACAATCTTACCTTTAGGAGATAATTTATGAGCTAGAGCGGCTATATATCCACTCTTCGCTCCCAGAATTAATAAATCATCATCTTCACCTAATACTAAACCTTGTAACATAATCGAAATCATGTGTGGCGCAGAAATAGTCCTTAAATTTTCTGGATTTTTTCTATCAAAATAGAAAAGACTTGGTGCATCTTCATAAATTCTAGCTTTAAGTGCATGGCGCTTTGGTATAAAATCGGTCAATTTTTCCTCCAAGAATGCCTTAAGCAGTCTTTTATCTCTTAAATAGCCGTTATTTATCAAATTCAGAAGTAACCGTATTTTTAATTCGAACCTTTCCTTAGTTTCCATAATAACCAAATCCTTAAGATATAAAAGATAATAGAAAAACACATTTAAATTTTTAATTATTTTAAATTATTATGTATGTTCTTGATGCTGATAGCCTTAAGAAGGCAAAAATTACACAAGGCCTTATTATTATTAACTCTATATGCTTTATTGTTTTTAATATATTATTACCCCTCGAATTTATCCTTCAATTAGTACAAATAAATTCTAAAATTATAAACGATTTAGAATTTTATAGATTAATAACTTCAATGTTTCTCCATGCTGATATATTACATATTTTTTCAAATATGCTAGCTTTATTGCTATTTGGTACTGCTGTTGAGAATAATTACTCTAAAATTGAATATCTGATTATTTATTTTATTTCAGGGTTAATAGGTAATCTTTTTTCATTAATTCTATTACCACTAAATGTCATAAGTCTTGGTGCATCAGGAGCAATTTTCGGTTTAATAGGTGCTTCGTTTGTTTTATTTATGCTAGATGGTGATAAAACATTAATTTTTTTAGGTATATTTTACCTATTTTACTTCATAATTGCTTCACTTGCTCCTGGAATAAATCTATGGGCTCATTTATTTGGTTTAGTGGGAGGATTCCTATTCGGCTACATATTTACTCGTAAGAGAAAAAATCAAGATTATTATTATAATTACTAAAATTATTTTTTCTTACTCTTTTTCTTTTTCATTTCAATTTCCATGGAGAAATCCCTAAGACAAATATCGTTAATAGGACAATCTTCATGTTTTGGATTATTTGGTAAGCAGATTTGTTGTCCAAATCTAACAAATAGGCGATTAATCCTAATCCATTGTTCTTTTGGGATTAATTTTTTTAATTCTTTTTCAGTTTCATTAGGGTTTTTAGTTTTCACCCACCCTATTCTATTTGAGATTCTATGAACGTGAGTATCTACAGGTATCGCAGGGATTTTAAAAGCATAGACTAGTACACAATTCGCTGTTTTAGCACCAACTCCAGGTAAAGAATTTAATTCTTTAAATTCATTCGGCACTTTTCCATTATATTTTTCTACCAATATTTGAGAGACTTCTTTGATTCGTGCTGCTTTAACTTTATAAAATCCAGCTTTACGCACCAAGATTTCTATTTCTTCAATATTTGCATTAGCAATAAGTTCAGGTGTATTAAATTTGGTAAATAATTTTTCTGTCGCCTCTCTGGTGTTGGCATCCCTAGTTCTGGCAGATAATATAGTAGATATAAGAATTTTGAACGGATTTTGTTTTTTTTTAGCCAACTGATCTAAGTGCGCTTCACCATCTAAACTTTGTTCAATTTTATTCAAAATCTCTTTAATATCCATCTTATCTCTTATTCTTGTTTTTCAAAAATATAGATCTTTCGTTTTAATATTTGACCCTTTTTTACATCTATTAAATTTTTTATGTGCTGCTTCCCAAATTGTAGTTTAATATTAGATTTGTTTATTATGCGATTTAAATCTACCATTGGAATTAATTTAAAGTTGTTTTTCATAGCAGATTTCATAATATCTACTTGAACATCTCCTCCATCTATAGTACTGATTATTGGAGCAACAATACAAATACGACCATGTAATTTTAAGATTTTATGAGACTCCTTAAAGATTGCTTCATACATTGGCTCAAGCGTGTTATTTACAACTTCTATTACTTCAGAATAATAGGGTTTTTGCTTATAATATGGCCCTAAAGAAGGTTCTGTACAAATTCCATCAAAAAAGTCTTGTTTAAAGTAATGTGATAACATTTTTATATCAATTTTCCTAATTCGTTCGTCTAATAAGGGCGGAATAGGCTCCTCTAATTCTTCCAATAGCCAATTTAAATTTCGAATAGTATTATTAACTTTTTTTGGGTCAAAATCCGCACCAAAGATTTGAAAGCCTTCAATTAGGCCAAAAAGTAGAATTGTACCATTTCCTACAAAAGGATCAAGAATCTTTTTGTTTTCCCTCTGCTCAAATAAATTTAAAAAATTCAGCATAACTAAGGCTAATTTTGGAGAAATAGCACTTTTAAATTCCTTATGGGGGCGTTGTTCATCAATCCTTTTTTTAAAATTGGGATCATCACAAGTAAAAGTTCTTGCAATATAGACTCCTTCTTCAGTAAATCCAAATATAATTTCTGCTCTATCTTGATTAAATAAACCATATTTAATTAAATGGTGGGGAAATATTGGATTCAAGTTCCCTGAATTAATATTTTTAGTAGGATATTCATAATATAATGATTTTTTCGCTCCTTTCTGTTTTAATATCTTCATTATTTCCTTATTTAGAAATGGTAAAAAATGCTTTACTAAAACTTTTTTATAGTATTCCTCGTCAAAAAGAATTGGATAAATTGATACTGCAAAGAATAAGCTCTCATTTTTTATGTTTCGAAAGACTTTATCAACTAAAGTATCCAATATTGTAATAATCTTTTTTCTAGAAAGTTCTGCTAATTTAAATTTTTCAATAATTAGAGGAAAAGCGGTTTGAATAGTTCTGATATCAATGAAATCGAAAATTCTAGCAATTTTTTGGGTGCCTCCTAATATGAATTGGAGTTCCATTAATTTATTAATATATAGTCTATCTTTATGTAAATCTTCAAATTGTACTACAGCAATATTAGCAGAATAATCTGTTATCTTTCCTTTATAATGGGAATATTTTAATACATTATCGAGTTCTGCTAAAGATAGTCGCCAATTTGACCCTAAAATAAATAGAAATTTATCCATGTCTATACTTTAAAATAAAACTTCTTGAAAATGAAAACGAACGATTTTATTTCTAATTAACGCTTATTTAAACAAAATATTAAACATTAAAAATATTTAGCATAACTTAATTCTCCCCAATATAATATAAAATAATTATATGCCAAATTCAGGAAGGTAATAGCTTGACAATCCGGATAAATCAAAATTAAAATAATTATTTATAATTTCTAAGATGAACTCTAAATATGAATAAGAGATTTTAATTGAACTTATTTCTTTGAATTTTTCATACAAAAGTTCTCTAGTTCATTTTTTCTCTCTTTTATAGGTATCGATAAGATATCAATATGGGTTGAAATAAAATAGGTAGGTCCTCAACTATGGTTTATTTCTTTTCATTAAGCCAATCTATGAATGCTTTGGTAGGCTTCCCATGCCATATTGCATGTTTAGAAGTTTCAATATTAAACTGATCTGCATCTTCCAAGGTATATTCTATTAAATCTCCATCAATTTCTATTAAAAATTTATCTTCATTATCTTCCTCTAAATTAATGGAAATTTCATATTTTTCTCCTGTAAGTTCTTCTAAAGCATTCATTATATCTTTAAGATCTTCTTTTTTTCTGACAGGAACCATGTCTAGGATTTTATCTTCCTCTTGCTCTTCTTTAGACTGTTCAAATATTTTTTTCTTTTCTAATTTTTCTTCTTGAATCCTCTTTATATCCTCTATGGCTTCTTTATAATTATCCTTAAAATATTTCACACCAACGTTAATAATATCAGAAATATTTTCCCAATCTTGGTCCTCAAGGATTTTATTTGCCCAATAATATAAGCTGAGATTTAGATTGACATTAATAATCTTACCTGAAGAAATTGCACTACTTGTCAAGTACTTCAAAGTATTAGCTATTAATATATTATTATCAAAAGCAGAAAAACCATATTCATGCCCAAGAGAAGAAAACATAGATAAATTTCCAAAACCAACCACTTTTCCATTATAGTATTCAACTGTTATGATTAATGGAATTTTGGGACAATCTTCCTCAATCCAGTCAGTTCCGTTATATTTTTTATGCCATGAATTTAATCCGGATTTAGCTATCACCTCAATTTTAATATTTTGCTTATCATCTATAAAATCTAATACTTTTAAAGAACAAGCTGAAGAAAATACAAGTTGTTTGACCTGTTCGCTTATAACATGTGGAATAAGTCTTGTTATTAATGGTCTTTTTTGGAAGAAAACATAATTCACTGAGTCATTTATTTCATCTGATTCAAATTCAAATCCAAACTTTTGCGTTAACTCATTTAAGTTTGTTCTATTTGTGTAATCGCCTCCCATTGAACTAATAATTAAAAGACTTCCTCCATTTTTCACATATTTTTCTATAATTTCGAATTCTTTCTTCTCTA
The DNA here is from genome assembly GCA_048941265.1 of Promethearchaeota archaeon. Taxonomy (GTDB): domain Archaea; phylum Asgardarchaeota; class Lokiarchaeia; order Sigyniarchaeales; family SOKP01; genus LW40-45. The sequence continues at coordinate 93,225 of JBHLNT010000001.1, read as the reverse complement.
TATTGCTATTATTAGGTGTGGATAATATTATTGCGTCATAATTTTCTAATTTTTTTAATGAATCAAATCCGGCTTCAATCCTTCCTAATTTATAGCCAGATGAGAATAAAAAATTTGTAAATTCATTATAGCTGGAAGCCTCTAAAGTTAATTTATTATTATGTGAATAATCTAACCCAATAGTCGGCTTTTCAGGCAAAATCGCTCAGCTGGGTAAATTTAATTTTTTAAATTATAATATTATATATTTTTTAATATCTTTCTCTTAGATAAATTAATTTTATTATTTCTTAAATTAAAATTTACTAACTTTTTTATAAACATATAGAAAATTAAGCTTTTAATTTTTTTCTGAAACTCTGATATCTAAAACAACATGATATAAATTAGGCCCGTAACTTTTAACAAATCTATATGAAATTAATTTACAAATATATTTATTTTCCTCAGCAATATGATTAAACTCAGCATATAAATCTATGTATCTTTCCTTTTCAACAACTCCCTCATAATGAAATATTGTTCCATCATCTTTGGTTAATGTAAGTGCTTCTTTAATAAAAGCTTTAGGGGCAGGGAATATCCCCATAATTACTCTATCTGCTCTTATCCCTTGTTTACTTAAATTTAAGACTTCTTGTTTACAATCTCCTAAAATTGGAATAATTACATCTTCCAAATGATTTAATTTTATATTCTCAACAAGAAATTGATGTGAAATTGGATTTAATTCTATACTATAGATTTTTTTAGGATTTGAATTTTTTGCGATAGGCAGAGAAAAATATCCAATACCGGCAAACATATCCACTATAACTTCTCCATCCTTAACTAGAGTAGCTAATAATTTTCGTTCATTAATGTTTCCCTTACTAAACATTATTTTAGTGAGATCAAATCTATAAATTACGCTGTGTTCTTTATGTTCTACGATTGGATCATCTTCGCCCGCAATTAGTTCTATATTTTCTGGCTCTCGAAATTTACCTTTTATTTTTCCCATATTAATATATACCGATTTCATATATGGATTTATCTCTAAACAAGCTTTGCCTACTAATTCCTTTTTCTTAAGTATTTTTGGATTCAATTTCACTATCATTACCTTTCCTATTGATTGAAAGCCTCTTGGGAGGAGCGATAATTCTTCTTCACTTAAACTTTCCTTTAGAATTTCCTTGAGTTTTTCTTTGAATCCCATATTATCAAACGATTGAAATTTAATATTAAATATTTATGAAGAAATAATTAATTAATATAATTATCATAATTTATTAAAAATATAGAAGCTAATCGCTTTATCATGTTAAAAAAAAATAATCATTATTGGAATATATTTCTATGAAGTGTCCACATTGCGGGAACGATTGTTCACCCCGAGCAGATATTTGCCCTAAATGTGGTAAATCTGTTCGTGAGGTTAGAAAAAAAATAGAGGCAGAAAAGAGGCAGAGAAATATTATTTTTAATGTGGTCGTCTTTCTTATTCTTCTTGTTTGTGCGGTATTTATTCCTTTCCCCTTAAAGTGGATCTTTATAGTCTTGCTAATAATCTATATAATCTTTTTACTATGGTATTTACAATATATGTATGGTATTTTTTATTAGTTTAAAGTATTTTAAATAATCTCACCATTGGAGGAAATATCTATGAGGTGTCCTTACTGCAAAAAACAATGTTCTCTCAGGGATAAAATATGCCCGAATTGTGGTGAACCCATTTCTAAAATAAGAAACGGGATAGCATTAGTATTACTTGCTGGAATCGGAGCTTTTCTGTGGATTTTTTATCAAGCTCCCTTTATAGAAATAAAAATTTTATCTATTGCTGTAATTGTGGCTTTTGGAATTCTTTTACTCATCTTTTGGCGTAAATATTTTTAAAAATTAAAATAAATTAAGCCACCATAGGTCCGTATAATTTAAAGAATTGAAAATGCAATTGAATTGTTTATTCTTTATTCTAATTTCAAGCATAATTTTTAATCCAATGCATTCTTTATGAGATTGTTAATAAACGTATAGTTTATTGATAAACAATAATCTTAAAAAAAAATAATGTGAAAAGATATGACAAGTTTAGACGACTTTTTAGTGAATGAAAAAAAAGTGTGGTTCACTGGCGGATATTGGCCTGAAGGCGTACCTCATCAAATAAAAGATATTGAAGGTATAGAAATAGCTCCATTATGGGATAATTTTATAAAGTCTGCAGATGATAATGATGTTTGGGACCGAGTAGTTTGTATTTCCGTATTAGGACCATATATGGAAAAAGTGACATTTAGAGCTTTATTTAATATGGCGAAAAAGTTTGGAACATTTCTTTATGATAAATTAGGGATCCGAAAGGGAGATGTTGTTGCTATTGATCTTCCAAACTCCATAAATTTCGTAGTTGCTTACATGGGATGTCAATATATTGGTGCGGTTGCTCAGGGTATTAATCCAACTTATCGTCCTATGGAATTATTACATTCTTTAAGTATGACAGATGCTAAAGTCTTTGTTATGATGGATGCGTTGTATATTGCGGGACCTAATAGTATTCTGCCAAAAACAAAGGTACATTCCGTTATCTCCACAAATTTATTAGATTTTGTGACGGCTAGCGGTGCTATTTTTGATGCTCTAAGAGGTACTATTCCTAGCTTTCAAGATAAAGTTCCGGATGAAGCTGATCAATATAAAGTATATCGGATGAAAAAGATAGTGGAAGAAACAGAACCACGGGAAATAACAGTAGATATTGATCCTTGGACGGATTCTGCATGTTTTTTAATGACGGGTGGTACGACGGGGTTACCTAAGGTTGCAATGCTAAGTCATGCAAACTTAGTTGCTAATTTATACATGATAAAACCCTGGACAAATTTAGAACCCGGTATGATAACAATTGGTAGTATTCCTTTTTTCCATAGCTTTGGTATGACTTGCGTAATGAATGGTGCTTTAGCATTGGGGATGGTTATGCTTCTCTTCCCAAGACCTCCCACAGATGATGTTTTATCTGAAACAATCACAAAACTCGACGCTCCTAAAGGAATTATATATACAGGAGTAGAGATGTTGTTTAAAAGGTTAACTGATTATGTTGAAGAGATGGGAGAGGAAGAGTATAAGAAGAAATATGACTTTCATAAAAAAATGAAATATGCAACACAGGGCGCAGGACCACTCCACGACTACGTTCGACTTCCGTTTGAAAAGATCTTTTGTCCCATAAGAGTAGGATATGGATTAACCGAAACTTCACCTGTAACAAGTATAAATCCTTTCTGGGGCCCCTCTAAAGATGGAAAATTAGGATTACCAATTCCGGGTGTTGATTGGGCAATATTTCCCGCAGATGATTTTGATAAAGGTCCGATTTGCGATGGAACGCCAGAGATGAATAATTTTGGTGTTGAAAATACAGGTGAAATATGCATTGCCGGACCACATATAATGTTAGGATATTTAGGTGTACAGAGAGAACAAGAAGATAACATAAAAATGTGGAATGGTCAAAGATGGCTTTTATCCGGTGATATCGGATTCATGGACGAGCATGGCTTCGTTGAGATTCGAGATCGCAAGAAATCCTTGATAAAAGTCTCCGGACATAGCGTTTTTCCAAAAGAAGTCGAAGATTTGATGGGACATCATGAGATGATTGATGAGGTTGCTGTTGCTGGGTTGCCCGACGAAATGATGGGTGAAAAAGTTAAAGCATGGGTAACTCTTAAGAAAGGCTTCAAGGAGGGGAAGGATATAACTAGTGACCAATTGAAAGAATGGTGCTTAAATAACATGGCGAAATGGAAATCACCTAGCATGATCGAATTCGTGAGAAAAATGCCCGTTTCCATGACTGGAAAGGTTCAACGTAGAGAATTACAGGAAAAAGATCTCGATAAAATGGAGAAAGGTAAAGAAATTAAAGGTTAAATTACTCCAATTTTTTTTTTTTTGTTGAAAGACTTTCTTGAATTAATATATATATGAATAATTAATCTATTTAAGATCTGATAAATAATTATTTTAGGTAATAAGAAGAGATGGTAAGACAGAAGGTTTGGAAATGGCTCGTCGAGGGGGAACTTATCTAGAATTAGGTAATTTCATTGAAACTGGTAAAGTAGAAATAAGCCCATTTCAATATCTATGTTTTAATGATATCGCTTTAATAGGGCAATTTGCTATTCCTCACCAAACATTCGATGTAGCGCTTAAATTTCTCGAAATGGCACTTGATAGAGTGATACCAGTAGATAAAATAGTAACAACTAAATATAAAATTAATAACGTAGCAGAAGCATTTGAAAAAGAAAATAAATATAAAGGAGTAAAATCTATTGTAGTTCCATGATTTTTCTATTTAAATACTTAGATTTCACCCTGTTCTCTTAAAAATTTAATATATTCTTTTTCTTTCTCCTCATGAATTCGATTTAATTTTAATTTCTGCTCAATCCATTCAGGGCCATCCAAGGGGTAAAATTTCATGATTACAGCACTTACCAATACAAAAATCGCTGGTATTATAGTTAAGCCGATCATTATCCCTAATATCGCGCTATCTGATTGAGTTTTAGCAGTTTCTTGAAATCCATAATAAGAGATAGTAATAAGGAAAAGCCAATTTGCTAGTGAAATTGCTGGTTTTGTAATTAAAGCTTCCATTCCAGAATATGTAGTTTCTCTACGCTTTCCAGTACGGACCTCGTCATAATCTACAGTATCTGCAAAAATTATTTGAACTGTAATTACTACGTCTGAAAGTCCAATTCCAATCAATATTAAACTAATTATAGCTGTACTTAAACTCCATCCTAGAATTAATAATGAGATAAATCCCAAGCCAGTTAAAATTAAGCCTAAAATGTAGACCTTTTTAACACCGTATTTTTTTATTAATTTACTAAAAATATAAACGAATGCGAAGATCATTAGAATTACAAGTAAAATCGGTATAATGGACAAAATTCCACTTAATTCTAAAACAAAATCAATATAATAAAAAATTGCAGTAAGCAGGATGGTTTGTGCTACTAACATCGCAAAAACAGTTGTTTCAAAAATTAAAAATGGTTTGTTTTTGAAAGTTTCTTTAACAGCATCAATTACTCCTAATGGTTCTTCGAGTCGGACAAATCTATAATCCTTAATGAAATAGCTTGATATAAATAAGACTAAACTGCAGGTTATACCTATTATACTCATAATTATTATAAAGCTTGGGTCGATTCCCGTTGAATCTCCCCCTGTAAGTAATAAAACAGGTAATACATATGTGACTATATAACCGATCGATCCAATTAAAGTGGAATAAACTAACAAACTCGCTCGCTCTTTCGAAGAGATTGCCATTTCAGCAGGTAATGAATAAGTTATCAATCCGATTATGGTAAATATTGTGTCAAATGCAAAAAGAATAAACAATAGATATAAAAACAGCGCAATTTCATTTGTAATATCTACAAGTGGAAACCAGATTAATATAAATAAAATACAATACACTGGTGCACCAAATCGAAGATAAGGGATTCGACGTCCCCATCTTGATTTAGTTCTATCTTCAATATATCCAAATAAGGGATCATTTATAGCATTCCAAACTGCAAAAATTAACCAAGCAATTCCGATTAGTTCCGCGCTTAATCCTAATTTAACGTTATAATAAAAGGTAATGGCAGCGAATCCAATACCAGATAAAATGTTACTTGAAGTATTTGCACCTCCGTAAGCTACTTTTGACCTTTTTGGTAATTTTTCAATAAATTCATTTTCAGAACTCATATAATTTTCTCCACTTTAATTTTTATAAAATTTTCTTAAAAAAATTAGTAATAATTTGCTTAATTATCTTTTAAATTACTTTTTCTACGTGCTCTCAAAAATAAAGAAGATATGAAAAAATATGAAATTAAATCTTTTTTTTAGTTTTTCTCCTTGCTCTTTTATAAAGCATGTCTGTTACTCCACGAATATCGTCAGGATTTTCTCGCATCGATTTTAATTGCATTTTAGCTTCACCAGGTAAAATCTCAAAATTCTCTTCTAAAATATCCTCAATAAATTTATCAGCTACTTCTTCTGCGGTCATAAGTGTGCTTGATTCTGAAATAATTTTGCATTCTTCTGGTTTTATTTTATTCTCTTCCGCTAATCCTGGGGTATCAGTATCTACAGGAAATAATATTGAAACTTTAATGTTATAAGGTAATAATTCATGCCTTAATACTTCAGCTAAGCCAAAAATGGCATACTTACTTGGTACATAAGTTGCATATCCCATGATTGCCATAAATCCCATAACTGAAGATGTAAAAGTAATATATCCCTTTTTAGCTTCCATAAAATGAGGCATGATTATGAGAGTAGGAACTAACTGGCCATAATAATTTACGTTCATATTATTTTTAAAGTCTTCAAGTGTTAACTTCTCAAGGTATTGTGCATACGCATAACCTACAAAATTGAAAAGATAATCGGGAACTCCGCGTTTATTAATAAAATCTGTTAAAAGTGGCTTTAATTTATCCATATCGGTTGTATCACAGGAAATAATTTCAACAAATTGGGAATCTTCAGTCTTTAACTTATTACATTCTTCCTCAGTTTCTTTTAATGTTTCAATGCCTCTTGCTATAAGGCATACGCTCCCTCCTAATTGGACAAAAACCTTAGCTATAGCCTTTCCCATTCCCTTAGAACCTCCGGGAATTACGGCAACCTTTCCCTTAAAAGGTTGAGCTTCAATTAATTCATCCTTTACCATTTTTATCGCCAATTTTACTGTTAATATTATTCAATTGTATAGTGTAATATTTAAATAATTAATTATCCATAGGTTATAAAAACTGACTATTCCAGTAAATAATTAAAAAGAAATTTAATATTAACAAATAAAATAAAAAAAAGTATTTCTACTTGATGTAATATAGAAAACTGTTGGTATAATTTATTCATTAAGGCGTTTATACCACTTTTTCATAAGTTTGTAAATATTAAGATACTCCGCGTAAAGTTTATCATAAAGTTGTCTATTCTCAGGATTGGGTGTAAATACGTTTGAGATTTTAACGTGTTTAGGGATATGCTCCCAATCAATATAACCTAAACCAACCGAAGCTATAAATGCAGCACCCCGCGCGTTGGCTTGTATTGGATTTTCTACTTGTTTTATTTTTCTATTAAGCACATCTGCAAAAATTTGACACCAGACATTACTATTAGCACCTCCACCGATAATATTAATCTCAGGCATAATAAAATCAGTTTTTTTCATGCCAGGCCTCTCTTTTTTTACCCATTTCTTAATAAATTGTTCTACATAGAAAAAAAGCCATCTTACATTATAGGCAACTCCCTCAAATACTGCTCGTATTAAATGTTCACGTGTAGTGTTTAGTGAAATGTTATGCAAACCCGCTCTAATTGTATGGTCATCTATAGGGGTTCTCTCTCCATAAAGCCATGGAGTAAAAATAAGATTATTTGCTCCAGCAGGGGTATTTTCTACGATTTTATCGAAAATTTTGTAAACGTCAGGAACAGCTTCTTCTCCTAACAATTCATCTTTATGATAGAGAATATTATCTCTAAGATAAGATAAAGCTCCTCCCGCAATCTCCTGTTCGTTAGCTAAAAAATATCTGCCAGGGATTGCTGATGGAAAACTCGCCATCCCATGAAACATATCTGTCTTTTTAAATGGCACATGACAAATTAGCCAGTCTGAAGTACCAATACAAAGATGCCCTTCATAATCTCTCACGGCCCCGGAACCAATAGTCGCGGCATGCAAATCAGGCGCACCCATTAATACTTTTGTGCTCTTTTCTAAACCTAATGTATCAGCTACTTCTTTTGTGATTGGTCCTAAAACGTCAATAGAATTTTTCAATTCAGAAGGAAATTTATCAGGTGTTACTTTGGCTTTTTTTATTAATTTCTTGGAATAGGTAATATTTTTAATATCTCTAATATCTGTAAGCCAGTGATTATGAATAGACGCAAATGAAGCAGCAAATTTTCCTGTTAATTTAAGATTTATAAAATCGTGTGGTTCTAAAAAATTAAATGTTTTTTCGTAAATGTCAGGGTGCTGATCTTTGATCCATAATATATGAGCAATAGGATCCTTACCTGATAAGGTTGGAGCTCCACCAGTTATCTTAATCCATTTAAGAGCTAAAAGAATAGAATATCCATCTACTTGTAATAAACTCTTATGAAGCTTCTTTATATAAGGTTGACCACGGGTATCCATCCATATGATGGCATTCATTAAATGATTTCCATTTTTATCTACTGCCACAGTACCCGACCATTGACTTGTATTACACACACCTACGATTTCTTCAACTGGTACATGCCCTTTATCAATAAGTTTTTTAGCGGTATTCATTATTGCATTCCACCAATCTTTAGGGTCTTGCTCAGCACCACCTCCTTCAAAAACATGTAGTGGTACTTCCTCAAAAATCCAATCAACTACATCTCCATGTGTAGAACAGATAGCAGTTTTAGCTCCAGATGTGCCATGGTCAATGGCTAAAATATATTTCTTTTCTTGAATTGTCATAATTAATACTAATTCTGTATTTGTTAATTAATTTTTATTTTGTCATAGTTATACAGTTTTTTATTAAATTTAAAAAACGAAGATATTAGTCATTTTTATTTTATATTTACTGATATTCGATAAATCATGTTAAACCAAAACTTATTTTTGAATCCTATATTAATTCACTTAAATAAGAATTTATCATTAAGACTCTTAAAATTCTAAAACTTAAAAATTAGGAAATTGAGCTATAATGAGTATGAAATATGAAGATCAAATAGCAAAAATCAAAAATATTGTCAATCAACCAGTTAGCAAATTTAAAACTGATGAACTGAAAGCAATTGTCGAGCGGTATGAGAAAAATCATGCGAAATCTAAAGAAGCTTTTGAAAGAGCTAGGAAAATATTACCAGGTGGTGTGGAGCATAATCTTGCTTTCAATTATCCTTTTCCGTTAACTAGTAAACGGGTATATGACTGCTATATGGAAACGATTGATGATGTAGTACTAACAGATTATCTTATGTGTGGAGGACCGATTATTTTAGGCCATAATTATAAGCCACATACAGATAAAATATTAGAACTTATAAGAGATATTGGTCCTTGCCACGGTATAACTCAAGAATATGAATATTTAGCCGCCGAGGCACTACAAAAACACTTTCCTTCCTGTGAAATAATAAGATGGTTACAAACAGGAACTGAGGCTGATATGTTAGCAATTAGGGTCGCAAGGACGTTTACTAACCGGAAATGGGTTATTAAAATGGGCGGGAGCTATCATGGGTGGAGTGATCAATTAGTTTATGATATGCATATTCCCGGTACTGGAACTTTAGAATCACATGGTATGCCTAAAGATATCTACAAATGGATTGACGCTTGTCCTCCTAATGATATAGAGGAAATGAGGAGGATGTTTAAAGAAAAACGTAAAGTAGCTGCAGTAATAATAGAACCGATGGGCGGTGAATCTGGTGCAATGCCAGTGAGACCTGAATTTAATAAAGAATTAGAAGAATTATGTCATGAAAATGGTGCTCTATTAATATCGGATGAAGTCGTATGTGCCTTTAGATTGCACATGGGAGGGGGACAGGCATATTTTGGGTACACACCAGATTTGTCTGTATTTGGAAAAATTGTTGGGCATGGGTATCCATCAGCTGCAGCTCTTGGTGGGAGAGCAGATGTCATGGCTACGGTTGCCGCGGGGGTTGGTGGAGGGGCAAAAAGAGCATACACTGGAGGAACTATAGCAGCTAATCCTTTAACATGTGCCGCTGCATATTGGGCAATTAAACTTGTTGAAGAAACGAATGCTACAGAAAAAGCAGGGAGAGCCGCTTCAAGATTGACCGAAGGTATGAATGAACTATTTGCAAAACATAATCTACCATGGTTTTCATATAATTATAACGCTACTGTCCACTTTCACACTAGTTGTGTATTTGGTTTAGACTTAAAAAACCCGCAGCATATTGGACAAATTACAGAAAGAAAGCATTTTATGGAACAAATGGGAGCAGCATTAATTGACGAAGATTTAATTTCAGTTGCAGGTAGCAGATTTTATACGTGTATGCAGCATACTGATGAAATCGTTGATAAAACCTTAGAAAAAATAGATAGAATTTGTCAAAAGATTGAAAAAAATTAGATAAGCCAATAAACTTTATTATTTACTCTTTTTCTTTTCAAATTTGTAATTATAAAAATTAAATTGTAATTTTATTTACTTTCCCCTCAAAACCAATCGATTCAATAATTTTAAATATATCTAAATATTGCTGTAAGGATTGATATACTTTTAAGCAAAAAGAATGAAAAATTAAAAAATTAAAAAAAATATTATTATAGTCCAAGCTCTTTTAATTTGGCCTTATTTTTAGCAACATGGTCAGGTGTAAGGTCGTAAAATTTCCAGAAAATAAGCACTGTAACTATAATTAAAATTGCTGGAACTATGGCTGCATGGATTCGAATTCCGAATAAAGCTAATTCAGGCGTTGGGCTTCTCGCTTTCAATTCTGCGAGACTTGGAGCACCCTCTACGAAACCTGTTAATGAATGTACGATTGCAATGGTAACAGCAATTGTTGCGTAACCTAATCGGATAAAAAAAGCTTGAAAACCGTAATAAATTGCTTGCTGTCGTTTTCCAGTTTTAACAGTTGCATCATCTATTACATCTGCCAATGTTGGAGGATCAGAAAACCATTGACCACCAAGTCCAACTCCAAAAAGAATCAAAAGCAATATCCAACCTAATAAATCAGAAACAAAGATCATAGGAATAAACGAAACAAACATTACGATGGCACCCATTACGCTAATCTTTTTATTATTATTTAACCTATGCGAAAGAAAAACCCAAATTGGAATTGAGATAATAGCTCCAATAAGCATAGATCCTAAAAGATAAGTAATAACTATTGCTTCTTCATCTAGAATATATGTAACAACATAAAAAGCGGAATACTGTAACATAACAGCCCCTACTTGATACCCAAAGAAAAGAGTTACTTTTGCTATAAAGTTTTTGTTATTAATTACAATTTTAGCTGACTTGAAAAAATTTTCTGATTCTTTAGGCTCTAATTTTTGACGCCTTACTTTATAAAGTTCCCTTGTTTTTCTATCTTCCCAAATTCCAGGAATTGCTATTAAAAGTATAACCATTCCAAAACTAGTGGTCACGAGGGCGGCTGTTACGTATGTTTCTCTTACTCCTGTAGTTATAAATAATGGCGGGATGGTGGCTGCCATTACAAGTCCGATTATCCCTAAGATCGTTCCAAATCCTTGGACTGTCCTACGTTCATTAAGACCTTGGAATTTATCTGGATAGAGGCTCAGAACATTTACATCAAATAATGTATTAAGAGTATCGTAAATGCATATAGTAATTAAGAACCAAAAAAATACAGGCCAATTGTCATTTGAATTGGATACTGGGTCCCATTCAGCGGGTACCATAAAAATTAATGAGAAAGAAATTAACCATGGGAAAGCTGCAAGAATTATCCATGGAAATCTTTTTATTCCCCATTTTTTTTCCCAGGGCATATGAATTTTTTCCATTATGTATCCAAAAAAAGGATCATTAATCGCATTCCAAATTGAGTATAAAACATATGCAAAAGCAGCTAAAACTACATCTAAGCCTACAACTGCCTCATAATAGAAAAAAACCATGAATCCAAAGGCTGCTGCGATCCATTGGCCAAACATTTCTCTGGAACCATAACTAGCCATGATATATTTTGAATGTGCATAAGTTTCCTTTTCACCTATACCGATATCCTCACTCATTTTAATTTTCTCCTATTAAGATCACTTAATTTATAAAATATTTATTAAATATATAATTCTTTAAATAAAAATATAAAGATTGCTAATGGAGCAATTTTTTACATATTCTTATTCTATTTTAAATAGTTTTTAATTCTATATAATAAATTTAGGGAATAATCTATTATATTCTCGAAAATAATAGTTATACAATAAAATTACAGATTTAAGTGAATATCATTAAAATTTTTGTGTTTGCACCCCATCCGGATGATGAATGTTTTGGAGCAGGGGGATCAATCATGAAATGGCTTGAAGAAGGACATGAGGTTCATATCATTTGGTTTACAGATGGAAGAGCTGGTTATCGAAAAGCGAGAGAGTTAGGTGAGCTTGAAGATTGCGAGGAAACTAAAATAACCGAGGAAGAGTTAGCAAGAATTAGATTATTAGAAGCAGATGCTGCAGGTAAATTCTTGGGTGTTAAAAAAGAAAATAGGCATTTCTTGAAGTTCTATGATCAAGAATTAAAAGAGCATATTAATGATGCTGTAGAGAAAATTAAAGATATTGTTAAGGAAGCAACAAGATTTGTGATTCCAAGTGGGAACAATAAACATCCCGACCATCAAGCTACTCATGACATAGCAATAAAAGTAGCAAAAGATTTGAATCTAGATAACCTCGAATTCTTTGTATTTGCTTTATATAATCCTTTAAAGGCAGAAGGGGAAAATCTAATAAAGATTCGTATAGGTAATTTGAGATTTAAATTATATGATGCATTAAAACTTCATAAATTTGAATTCTATACTAAAGATATGAATTGGCAAAGTTTAGCGATGAGAGATAGAAGGAGAGAACGATTTGGATTTTATAGGCTGAAGGATAAAGGAAAATATTATAATTTTTAGAGAATATTGAAGAATTTATACTCGAAGCTGTAAAAATTCATCTCTCTCTGAAAAAACATTTGACAATGCTTACAATCCACCGAATATAGGAATACATAGTTACTAGCTATGGTGGGCTTAAATACGTCCTAAATATAATCCTGTTATAATATTAAACCTACAATTTTTCACTTTTATTTAAAAGGTTAAAATCGATATTTTACAAATTATAATATTAAATATAATAAAGTTGTAAATTAATTTTGATGATAGATGAAAAACAAATAACAGACGCAGCAAATATTATTAAAGAAGCTAATTATATTGTTGTTTTTACGGGGGCAGGTATTTCAACAGAATCCGGAATTGATGATTTTCGAAGTGAGGGGGGGCTTTGGAGTCGATATGATCCTGCTATTTATGCGAGTTATGATTACTTTTTAGATGATCCCTCTAAATTCTGGGAAATGCACAAAGAGCTGGAAGATCTTGTATCTGAAGCCCAACCAAATCTCGCTCATAAAGCCATAGCAGAATTAGAAAAACTTGGAAAAGTTAAAGCTTTAATCACTCAGAATGTAGATATGCTTCATCAAAAAGCCGGAAGTGGAGAATATGGGGCTAATATTTACGAACTTCACGGACAATTTGGTATTTTAGAGTGTATAAAATGCAGGAAAGAGTTCCATTACAAGGATATTGATACTAAAAGCGTTAAATATCCTATATGCGAATGTTCTGGTTATATTAAACCAAAAGTGATCCTATTCGGAGAATCCTTACCTATGGGTGTTATGGAGGGGGCAATGAATGCTTGCAGAGAATGTGATTGTTTTCTTATGGTAGGGAGTTCTTTAGTAGTTTCACCCGCGAATTTCATGCCGACCATCGCTAAACAATATGGAGCAAGTATTATTTTTATCAATAGAGAAAGTACGGTTATGGACAATCTCGCTGACATTTTTTTACGAGGTAGTGCTAGCGAAATTTTTACGGCACTAATGAAGAGAATTAAATAATAGCTAAAAATTGAAATTTTTTTAAATAAGATTATAAGAATCGCTAATTTTTTTCAGACTTTTTTATGTGTCTATATTCTTTCGTTATTAAAAATCGAACAATTTCAGTAAGATTCTTTATTCCATGATAATCTTTAATAGTTTCTAATCTATCGAACACTTCTTTTTCAAGCGTAACATGCAATTCGTGCATATCTTTATTTTTTTCATTATCCATTAAATATATTCTAAAATTATTTCTTTAATAACTTTATCAAATGTCATTTTATTATCCTATTTTTGTCTAAATTTAGGAATTTAGTTGTTTTTTTTTTGTATTTTTTTAGTGCAAAAAAAGGATACATTTATATATTACTTTATTCTAATATATTTGGAAACAATAATCCCCATCTATACTATTTAAAAAATGTTTAAGATTTATATACAACCTGAGCAAATCCTAATGAGTTAGATGTCTCTTGTTTAAAAAATAATTTAGAGTTATCAATAATTAGAATTAGTTATTCTGTTTGATGGGAAGAGTTTTACTAAAGATTAAAAATTCACCATTTTAGTGAAAGGTTGAAAATATGATTTTACTGATTACAATTTTAATGATTTTAGTTGGTTTTATTGCATTGTATTTTGGTTCGAAGTTAGTGATAAGAAGTTTGGAAAACATTGCTTACCGCCTAGAAATCAGTCATTTAATGGTCGGACTCACGATATTAGCAATTGGCACTAGTTTACCTGAAATTGCTATAAGTATATCAGGCGGAATTGATAAATTAGCAGGTGTTTCAAGTAATATAGATGGAATTGTAATTGGGAATAAAGTAGGTTCTTTCTTTTGCCAAATAACGCTTATTCTAGGTATTTTAGGTTTAAGTCGTTCAATATTTGTTAATAAATGGGTATTAAAGCGAGAGGGTCTTATGTTATTTATTTCATTAATCGTGTTTTTATTATGTGCTGTTGATGGAGTGATAACCCGTATTGAAGCTTCAATAATGATAATAACATATTTTATGTATTTGGTTTTAATCATAATTAGTGAAAGAAAGATTGAACAAAAAAAATATAAAGAAGAATTTTATGAAAAGGATGAATTAGAACAGGATTATTTCGAGCCTATGGAACAAATCCTTAAAAATACAACATTGAAGCAAGATATCGGAATCTTCTTAATTGGGCTTTGTATTTTGCTAATAGCTGCTGAAACTACTATTATTTTTTCGATTCAACTGGCAAAATCTTTGGATATTCCTGCAAACGTTATTGGAATATTAATTGTTGGAGTAGGTACTAGTTTACCAGAACTAGCAGCCGATTTAACTGCTCTACGTCGAAGATCAGAGGGACTTGCCGTAGGTGATATTCTAGGATCAAATATTTGTGATATTCTTTTAGCAACAGGTTTAGGTGCTGTAATTTCAGAGTTTAATGTAGCACTCATTATAATAACTTTTGATATCCCTATGCTTTTTATTGCCTTGTGTTTATCTTATTGTTTTTTATGGACAGAAAAAACTCTTAAGAAATGGGAAGCTTTACTATTAATTGGATTTTTTGGTTTTTATGCTATTTTAAAACTCTTATATTTTCAAATTTAATCTGAAAAAGTTTAATATTATCTTTATAATTGATTTATCTAATTATTATTTAATTAATTTGCAACTGTTTTCAACTGGGCATATAGAATTTACATAATTTACATTGGTTTGCGGATATTCTCCTTTCAGGTCCTAAGATTATGAATTTTTTTTCCATATCTCCTCCACATTTGGGACAACTCTTTGAAAAATTTTCTCTGATTTTATCTAAAACAATTGTAAGGCCTCTTTCAAAATTTAAAATATATTGAGCATTTTCCTTTATTTTTTTCGCTGAAACGATACCGATACCTTTTACAAAAGCTAATTCTTCGGGTTTTGCATTTGCCAGTTGTTCAATTGAACTAATCCCTGCTTTATTTAATCTTTCAGCAGCTTTAGGACCAATTCCTTTTACACGTAAAAGTTCACTCACAACTGACATAAAATTTCTATACGAGATTATAATTCCGAGAAATTAAGCTATATAATAACTGAAATTCTGCACAATTCAAATTATTTACTAATCTTATACATATATAGTTATCTCCAAAAAATAAAATTTAAGTAAAAAAAATAAGAATTTAATTTATTAATTTCTTTAATCTGCTTCCAGCTCTTTGCCAACTCCATAATATACGAGATATGGGGGGACAGTGATTAAAAATAGTGATATTATCGCCCATACTGTCCTAAATGTTTGGTCATTTAATGTATTCGAAGTCAATGTACCATACATGAGAAAAATAAGTCCATAAAGACCAATAATGAAATATCCCCACTTTTTCTTTAACTTTTCATCTTCAAATTGCTTATATATTTGGTAAGAAAAATATAAAGATGGTACTATTGCTCCAACTGTGAGTACTGTGATTGTATAGATAAAATAAGGAATACTCCAAACTGGTTTCCATTCTGTGCTAGAATTAATAGTGACTCCATTTGGGATGAATATCATACAAGATAATGCAATCGCATAAATTAAGATAATTGTTAATTGCTTAGTGGTATTAATAACTTTTTCGGACTTTAACAGCATTAATTCAACCACAAGAAGAAATATGGGTCCTAATAAAATGAAGAAGATTGTAATATAGTAAAGAACTAATACAATAGCCTCAATAGTCAAAGGAACATAAATAATATTCACGATAAGGCCTATGGTTATACTTAAATAAAAACAGCTAAACATTAAATTTAACCTTTTAGTATCACGCTTAAGTATTTTATATGCGAGAATTACAAAAAAAATTGCCACAGAACCTTGAACAATGTATACTTGAATAATTCTAGCAAGATCTAATTGATAAAATACCATAAATTCGATCTCCCTCTGGTTTTACTTAATTTATTCTAATTTTTAAATAAAATATTATTAGTATTAAGATCTCACTAATCCATTAAAAATTTAAGTTTTCTATTTAACTTAATTCCATATGAAGAATTTTTACCAAAAATTATTTTAATGGTCTATATTATATCTGCTTAACTGTGTCTTTATGAATATGCATATAATAGTTAAGTTTACTAATTATAACTCCCTTCCGACTCCGTAATAAATAAGGTATGTTGATGGTATTACAAAGAGGGATATAATAGACCATATCAATCTAAATCCAGAATCATTTAAAGAATTTGACAGAGAAGTACCATAATAAAGAAAGTAGTAAGACAATAATCCTATTATGAAAAATAGCCACTTTCTCTTTAAATATAAACTCTCTAATTTGAGATAGATCTTTGTTGAATAATATATCAAAGGTCCAAATGTAAACAAGGTACAAACAGCATAAGAATAAATTAAAAATTCCCTGCTCCAAACAGGTTTCCAATTTGTGGTTTCATTAATCGTAATTCCATTCGGGATAAACCATAGTCCACATAGAAGTATCCCAAAAGTAATAATTAAAACTAATTGGACTTTTAGATTAATTATATTCTTAGATTTAGTTAAAATTAATACAAAAATTAGTAAGAAAACTTGACAAAAACAAAGCAAAAAATACGTTAAAAAATGAAGAAGATATACAAGAGCTTCATCAAAAAAGGAGGCATAAATTATATTTATTATAACTCCTAAGCCTACACATACATAAAAACCACATAGTGCAAGATGAAGATTTTTTTTATCCCGTCTTAGAATTACATATGACATATAAAGATAAAACAAACCAATTAATCCTTGAACAATATAAATTTGAATGAATCGAGCGACGTCCATTTGTCTAAATATTTATTACTTACCCCATCCCTAATTATATAATAAATAAACTGTTTTTGTAATAAAAATTTTTATTTTTTTTATGTCTAATTTCTTTTACTTTAAAAAGATAGATTATTTTTAGTAATAAAATATTTGCAAAATAACACGTTTAATTCTTACTCCATTTGACGTCCAATACCGTAATAGATAAGATATAAATTGATTAAGGAGGGCATAGCTATAATGGCCCAAATTATTAAATTGACGTGCCCGAAATAACAAAAATAGGAAGTACCATAACATAAAAAGAAATAACCTGAAATTCCAATAATGAAACAGAGCCATCTTTTTCTTAAATCTTTGTTTTCAATTTTTTGATATAATTTGATGGAATAATAATAAGTAGGAATAATCGCTCCAAAAGTGCAAATCATCAAAAAGAGAACCGTAAATACTAGACTCCATTTTGGTCTCCAACCTGTACTTTCGTTTATAGCAACAGCATTAGGGATGAGAAAAAGTGTTAAGATTAATATACTAAAAAAAAATAAATAGAGTAATTGAATTTGTGTAGTAAAAATCCTTTCTGATTTATATAACATCATAACAAATAAGTTTAAGAAACATAAGGACATGCTTAAAAGGAAGACTGTAATGAAATATAAAAATAAAAGTATTAAATCCTCTATAAGAGGCGTAATGATGATATAAACAAGGTCTACTATGACACCTGTTCCACAAGATAAGTAAAAGCCTGTGATTATAAAGCTAATTCTCGTTCTATTTCTTTTTATAACTCTATATGCCAAAAAAATAAAAACGATTCCATAAAAAGCAAAAACTATAAAATTTAAAAGAAATCTTGCGAGATCCAAGACTTGCGATATCAAATGAATCCCTATTTTTACTTTTATAGTTTTGTCCAAAATAATTTATTGTTTTTTAATATGATGTATTTATATTTAAAATAATTGCATATAAAATTCCGATTTAATTATACTAATAAAGGAGAATTATGATTATATTTGAAAAATGACCGAATCAAGTGATAAAAGTACTCATAATAAGGAAAAAAAAATTATTTCAAAGGAATTTATTGAAAAGGTGAGAGCTGCAGCAAATTATTGCTTTAATTGTAACAGATGCGTGAATGTATGTCCCTTGTCTTATTTAGGAATATTTCATCCAAGGGATTTAATCAATGATTTAACATTTCTACCTCCAGAAGAGGTATTAGAGAAGCACAATATTTGGTATTGTTTAACTTGTGGGGAGTGCATGGAGTATTGCCCAATGACTAAGGATAACGTAGGGGTTAATATCCCAGAGATAATTTTAGAATTACGTTCATTAGCTACTGAGTATGAGCCCCTCCAAAATCAACAACTGGAGTGTCATCATGGCAGATTATATTCAAATTTGCCTTATTTAATGGCTAATGACGAAATTGAGATATATAATAAAATTGGGTTTTTGGATGATACTCATTTAAAAATTACTGATAAGGGAGAAATAGCATATTTTATGGGATGTCTCCCTTTTATGAATTCGGTTGCACCCTGCTCAAATGCATGTCCAGCAGGAGTTGATGTTCAAGGTTATGTCTCTTTAATCGGTGAAGGAAAATTTCAAGAAGCTCTTGATTTAATTAGGGAAAAAAATCCTTTCCCGTTAGTTTGTGGACGAATTTGTACCCAGCCCTGTGAAGATTATTGTAATCGAAAAGAAATTGATGATCCTGTCGCTATCCGGGCATTAAAACGCTTTATTTCAGATTGGGAATTAAAGAATCCAAACCAATCAGAAATTGAACCTGTCAAACAAACTAAAGAAAAAGTTGCGATAATCGGTTCAGGACCTGCAGGGTTGACAGCTGCATATTATTTAGCTAGAATGGGTTATAAACCTACTGTATTCGAAGAATCATCCTATAAGGGGGGCATGCTCAGAGCCGGTATCCCTAAATATCGATTACCATATGATATATTAGATTACGAGATAGAATTTATCGAAAAAATGGGTGTTGAAATCAAAACAAATTCTCCAGTAGGTTCCAATTTAACATATGATGATTTAAAGAATCAGGGATATAAAGCTTTTTTTCTGTCAGTCGGGTTACAAGATTATCGAAAAATGAAAATTGAGGGTGAGGATCTTAATAATGTTATGGGCAGCTTAGATTTTCTAAAAGATAGAAATATCTTAAAAAAAGAGTTTGATTTCAGAGAAAAAAGCGTTGGTGTAGTAGGAGGTGGAAATGCAGCAATAGATTCGGCAAGAACAGCTCTAAGATTGGGAGCTAAAAAAGTTATTGATATTTATAGACGCTCCGAAAGAGAAATGCCTGCCTTAAGGGAAGAAATTGAAACCGCAAAAGAAGAAGGTGTAGAATTTCACTTTCTAACTAATCCTGTGAAACTATACGGGGATAAAGAGGGGAATCTAATTGAAGTTGAATGTATTCAAATGGAGCTAGGAGAACCTGATGAATCAGGAAGAAGAAGCCCGGTTCCAATTGAGGGCTCAGAATTTAAAATGAACTTAGATATATTGATTCTTGCTTTAGGTCAAATAGCAGAATTATCTTCTGTAAGAAGGGCTTTTCAAGATAAATTAGAGATCAATAGATGGGGTAATATTCAAGCTGATGATATAACTTTAGAAACCAATGTTCCTGGAGTTTTTGCGGGTGGAGATATAATTGGAGGGAAGGGTATAGCGATTAAAGCCATAGGAAATGGTTATGAAGCTGCTGTTTCAATTGATCGTTTTTTGAAGGGCATCGATTTACGGAAAAATAGGGTCAGAAAGGGTGATTCCAAAATATCCCCCATGCCCAAAAAATACGCTCAAGCGGCTTTTAGACAAGATATGGACATGCTACCAATTGAAGAGAGAATAAAGATTTTTGATGAAGTAGAGATCGCGCTAAGCCAAGATCAAGCAATCCAAGAAGCAAGTAGGTGCTTAAGTTGTAATATTTGTTGCAGCACTGATCAAGATCTTACTGCTTATTCTAATGCTTGTGATGAATCAAATATCCAACATTGTCATTATGGCGAACATCCAAATATTCATTATCGAAATCTTTTAGATTATTTAGAAATACCTAAAGCAGTAATAGGACTTCTAAATCAAAAAGATATTATCCCGGTTGTTTTACCAGAAGAAAAATGCTGTGGACATGATAGTCTTTGGGTTGGAGATATAAATACCTTTGAAAAATTGGCGAAATATAACGTCCAATTGTTTAAAGATGCTGGCGTTAAGACAATAATATTTAGCTGTGCAGAAGGATATTATACTTGGAAGTATGAGTATAAAAAACTATTTAAGGGGAGTTCTCAATTTGATTTTGAAATCTATCATATTACTGAATACATTCTGAAGGAAAATCTATTGGATGGCTTAAAATTTCCTCCAAGAGAGAAGATCAAAATAACTTATCACGATGCGTGCAGACTAGGTCGAATGAGCAATATCTATGATGCTCCACGGGAAATATTAGAGAAGCTTCCATTTATTGAATTTAAAGAAATGGAAAATAATAAAAAGGATGCTTCCTGTTGTGGTGTTGCTGCTTATATTACCTGTAATGAGTATTCTAAGGTTCTACAGGCTCAGAGAATAAATGAAGCAATAGATACAGGTGCAGAATACTTAATCGTTAGTTGTCCAAAATGCCTAGCTCATTTTAATTGTTATTTAAATGAACATATCGAGTTAAAAAATAAACTTAAAGTCATTGATTTGACAACATTTATAGGAAAGATGTTATGGCTATTATAACTTTAGAAAAAGATAAAATTTCAAATATCAACTACAGAAAAAGTTTTTTCTTTTTGAATTTTTCTTCTAAATCATAATCAAAAATTTAAAAAAATCAAAATAATTTTAGAATTCTTAGAATTTGGAAGTATTTTAAACTAAAAGGGGAAAAAGTATTGCCTTTTAAAATTTTAGAAAAACGAGAACTTGGGAATAGTGGTCAAGTATATGAAATGGTATTAGATACGCCACTCATATCAAGAAAAGCTCATGGAGGAAATTTTATTCTAATAAGAATTAATGAGACGGGTGAACGGTTTCCTTTAACTATAGCAGATTATGATCGAGAAAAGGGAACCATAACCATAGTAGTCCAAGTTGTTGGAAAAAGTACAAAATTACTTTCTCATCAAAACGTGGGAGATGAGATTCTTGATATTGTGGGACCTCTTGGAAATAAAATTCATATTGAAAAATATGAATATCCGGTTGTCATTATAGGCGGTGGTATTGGAATTGCGCCTTGTTATCCTCAAGCAAAGGAATTAAAAGAAGCAGGAAATAAAATTATAACAATAATAGGTGCAAGAAACAAGGATTTATTGTTTTGGAGAGAAAAAATGCGTTCAGTAAGTGATGAATTGATCATCTGTACTGACGATGGAAGTGAGGGGATAAAAGGAGTTGTCACTGAACCACTTAAGGAACTAATTATGCGAGAGAAGATTAGTCTTGTTATCGCAATTGGACCTTTAATTATGATGAAGTATGTTACTCTTACAACTAATGGATCTGGAAATTTTCCTAAAGTAAAAACATATGTTTCTTTGAATACAATAATGATTGATGGAACTGGAATGTGTGGTGGATGTCGATTTTCAACACTCGATGGTGATATTTATTTTGCCTGTGTTGATGGTCCAGATGTTGATGGACATATAGTTGATTTTGATAATCTTTTAAAACGCGCAAATAGATTTCTTGATCAAGAGAAAATGTCAGCGGAGTGCTATGATCGAGAATGCAGAGCCTTAGAAAAATACGAAAGTGAGGCATCTTAAAATGGAAAGAGAAGTTGCTTTAATTAATTTGTTAATTAATAATAAAGAAAAAATACTACATGCTGGAAAATATAATGAAACGGAATACAACGACTTAGTTAATTCATTATCTCAAGCCGAAAGAGAGAGAACTTTAATTTTAAAAAAAATTGAAGAATTAGGAACATTAGATATTGAAAGATTGAGAAAAGAGTTAAATTTATCTGAAAAAACGCTATTATACAACATTGAATATCTAAAGGCATGTGGATGTTTAAATTTTATTGGCGAAACACCAAGATTTTTTCAAGAGACAATTGATATATTCAAAAAAAATCAAATCTTCCCTAACGCTTTAATAATTAGAGAGAAAAAGCTCTGTTGTGGCTGTGGTTTATGCGTTTCAGTCTGCCCTGTTGATGCAATTAGTTACGGTAAAGGAACTTTTGAAATTGATGATAAAATATGTATTGATTGTGGACTATGCTATGCGTGTTGTCCACGTACCTTTTTTCCTATGGAAATGAAAAGATCCCAAGAAAATATTCCTAACATTAAATATTTAGAACAAATAAATTACTTTCAAGAAATTTATACCACCCAAACCACTGATTCTCGTATAAAGAAAGTTGCTCAAGATGGTGGAATAGTTACTACACTGCTTAAAATGGCCTTTCAACAAAATTTAATAGATGGAGCTCTAGCTGTAGGATTAGGAGATCAACCACTGGAACCACGGTCTTTATTAATTGAAAATGAGGAAGATCTCTTAAAAACAGCAGGAACTAAATATACAAATTCTCCAATGCTGCAAATCCTTCACGGATACAGGAATATTAAAAGATTGGCAGTTGTAGGAACTCCATGTATAATGGAAGCCCTAAAGAAACTCACATTTTATCCCAATAATAAGCCATTTTATGATAACATTGTTCTTAAAATAGGTTTATTTTGTATGGAATCATTTGATTATGAGAATATCATTAAAATGTTAAAGAATGAGTTCCACCAATCTCCAAAAGATATTAGAAAAATGGATATCAATCAGGGAAAATTAATCATATATCAAAATAATGATTCTATGTTTGATATTCCCATAAAAAGAATCAAGAAATATGCTAGATTTGGATGTTTCTTCTGTGATGATTTAACATCAGAACAAGCCGATATTTCGGTTGGTTCTATTGGTTCCGAACCAGGTTGGTCAACAGTAATTATTCGTACAAAAAAAGGGGCCGAGTTTTTTCAAAAAGCAATCGAATCCCACATGATAATAAATAAGAAAATAGATGAAGAAAGTAAAAGTTTTAAATCTCTAAGTAGGATAGCAAAGTCTAAGTTAAAGATGTATAAGACGCTACACAGACCAAAAATGATTGAACAAGAGCCAAGTATTAGAACCACTAATTTTGAAGAAGTTCCTAAAGGTTTAACTTTAGAGATGATAAGATTAGAAACTCAGAGATGCTTGCAATGTGGGAATCCTCAATGTATTATTGGCTGTCCTGTAAATATCAGAATCCCTAACTTTATAAAACTCTTAAGAGAAGAGAAATTTATAGAAGCTATTCACGAAATTAAATCACGAAATCTATTACCTGCGATTTGTGGAAGAGTTTGCCCTCAAGAAATTCAATGTGAAAAACAATGTTTATTAAACGATTTGGGTGAACCTGTTGCTATAGGTTATTTAGAACGATTTATTGCTGACTGGGAAAGAAATAATAAACTTAAAGAATGTCCAGATTGTAAACCTCCCAATGGTATAAAGGTAGCAATAATTGGTTCAGGTCCAGCAGGTTTAACATGCGCTGGATCACTTGCGATGGAAGGCTATGATGTTACTATTTTTGAAGCATTCCATGCTGGAGGAGGGGTACTCACCTATGGAATACCTGAATTTAGATTACCAAAAGAAATTGTAAAAGATGAAATTGAAACATTAAAGATGCTAAATGTGAAAATTCACTATAATGCTATAATAGGAAAGACTTTAGAACTTGAGGATTTAAAAGAAATGGGATTTAAAGCATTTTTTTTAGGAGTTGGTGCAGGATTACCGATGTTTATAAAGGTGAATGGATTAAATTTAAACGGGGTATTAACGGCAAATGAATTTCTTACACGGGCAAATCTGATGAAAGCATACAAATTTCCTGATTATGATACTCCCATCAAAATTGGAAAAACTGTTACTGTTATAGGAGGAGGCAATGTAGCTTTGGATTCAGCAAGAACCGCCCTCAGGCTTGGTGCAGATAGAGTAATTATCGTTTATAGAAGGTCAGAAGTAGAAATGCCAGCAAGAAAAGAAGAATATCATCATGCTAAAGAAGAGGGGATTGAATTCAATTTTTTAACAGATCCAGTAAGATTTTTAGGTGATGAGAATGCTAATGTAAGGTTTATGGAAGTAATTAAAATGGAATTAGGAGAACCTGATGAATCTGGAAGAAGGCGCCCCGTACCAATTCAAGGTTCAGAATTTTTAATAGAAACCGACACGATCATTGTTGCTATTGGAACCAGAGCCAATCCCATTCTAACTAAATCGATTCCAGAATTAAAATTAAATAAGTGGGGTTACATAGAAATTGATGAGAATGGTCAAACTAATTTAGAAGGAGTATTTGCGGGGGGAGACATAGTAACTGGAAGTGCTACTGTAATTTCCGCTATGGGAGCTGGAAAAAGGGCTGCGAAATCTATTGATAAATATCTAAAGAGTAAATATTTCAAAAAACATTAGAAAAGTACAAAAGTAAGGTATCTTAGATTAAAGTTAAGGTATCTAAAAATGGAAGAACAGACTCCTTTAATCCAAATACTTTTAAATAATAAAAATAAAATCCTAAAAGCAGGAAAATATAATGAAATTGAATATGAAAATTTCATTAAATCTGTAATTGATGCTGAGCAAGAGAGATATAGAATTCTAGAAAAAATCAAGGAACATGGTATTATAGACATTCAAAATCTTAAAAATGAATTAAATCTATCCAGACAATTTTTAATCTATAATTTAGAGTATTTAAAAGAATTAGGATTATTAGAAAATGTTGGTAAAAATCCGAGATTCTTCCAAGAAAAAATTGATGAATTTGAAAAAAAGAGAATTTTTCCTAATGCTTCCTTAATTAGAGAAACGTATCTTTGTTGTGGCTGTGGATTATGTGTATCAATCTGTCCTATAGAAGCTATAGCTTATGATGAGAGTACTTTTGAAATTGATTACGATGCTTGCATTGATTGTGGATTATGTTATACTTGTTGTCCACGAGCTTTCTTTCCTATGACTTTAAAAAGATCTCAAAAAAGCAGCTCTACAGTTTTAAAGTATTTGGAACAATTTAATTACTATCATAATATCTACATAGCTCAAACAACTAATACTCAAATAAAAAGAGTTGCTCAAGATGGGGGAGTAGTCACATCATTATTAAAAATGGCGTTTCAACAAAAGTTGATTAATGGAGCTTTAGCTATTGGAACTGCAGTAGAACCATTAAAACCTATGCCAGTATTTATCGAAAATGAACAAGATCTTTTAAAAACTGCGGGTACTAAATATACAAATTCTCCTACTTTAAAGATTTTACATGATTTAAAGGATTACCAGAATATTGCTGTGGTGGGCACTCCTTGTATAATGGAGGCACTAAAAAAAATGTCTTTCTATCCATTAAATAAATCATTTTATGACAATATTGTAATTAAGATCGGAGTTTTTTGCATGGAATCGTTTGACTATGTGAAAATTGTGGAACTTTTAAAGAACGAGTTTCTACGTAGACCGGGGGATATCAAGAAGATGGACATCACTAAAGAGAGATTTATTATCTATAATAAAAATAACAAAGTTTATGATATACCAATAGAAAGAATTAAAAAATATGGTCGATTTGGTTGTTTCTATTGTGATGATTTTACAGCTGAACAAGCCGATATTTCAGTTGGCTCTGCTGGATCTGGGAATGGATGGTCTACTGTGATAATTCGAACTGAAAAGGGTGCAGAATTTTTTCAAAAAGCATTAGATCTGAATATGATTATTGCACGCGAAATGCAGGAGGATAATAAAAATTTTATTAATCTTAGTGGAATAGCGGAGTCGAAAATTAATAAATATAGAAAGCTTCATAGGCCTTACATGATTGAGCAAGAATCAGATATAAGAATTACAAACTTTGAAGAAGTTTCTAAGGGTTTAACTACAGAGATGGTTAAATTAGAAACCTATAGGTGTTTACAATGTGGTAAACCTCTTTGTGTAGAAGGGTGTCCTGTAAAGATTAGAATTCCTAAATTTATAAATCTTTTAAAAGAAGAGAAATATTTTGAAGCACTTCGAGAAATTAAATCACGCAATTTATTACCTGCGATTTGTGGAAGAGTATGTCCACAGGAGATACAATGTGAACAAACTTGTATATTAAATACTTTGGGAGAGCCTATAGCTATAGGTTATTTGGAGAGATTTATTGCTGATTGGGAAAGAACTAATAGACTTAAAGAATGTCCTGATTGTAAACTCCCTAATGATATTAAAGTTGCTGTAATTGGTTCAGGCCCTGCTGGTATAACATGTGCCGGAACATTAGCGATGGAAGGATATGATGTTACCATTTTTGAAGCATTCCATACTGGAGGTGGTGTGCTCACCTATGGCATCCCTGAATTTAGATTGCCAAAAGAAATTGTAAATGATGAAATTGAAACATTAAAAATGCTAAATGTCAAAATTCAATATAATACTCTTATTGGTAAGACCTTAGATCTTGAGGATTTAAAAGAAATGGGATTTAAAGCATTTTTTATAGGAGTTGGTGCAGGATTACCGATACTTATGGATGTTGAGGGATTAAATTTAAACGGTGTTTTAACGGCAAATGAATTTCTTACAAGATCAAATTTAATGAAAGCTTATAGATTTCCTGATTATGATACACCAATTAAAATTGGCAAAATAGTAACTGTTATAGGAGGAGGTAACGTAGCTTTAGATTCCGCAAGAACAGCGCTCAGGTTAGGTGCGGAGAAAGTCGTTATCGTCTATAGAAGATCCGAAGTAGAAATGCCAGCAAGAAAAGAGGAATATCATCATACTAAAGAGGAAGGGATTGAGTTCAAATTTTTAACAAATCCAGTACGGTTCTTAGGGGATGAGAATGCTAATGTAAGGTTTATGGAAGTAATTAAGATGGAGTTAGGAGAATCTGATGAATCTGGGAGAAGGCGTCCCATATCAATTCAGGGCTCAGAGTATCTAATAGAAACAGACACAATTATCATTGCTATTGGAACTAGAGCCAATCCAACTCTCATCAAAACAATCCCTGATCTAAAATTAAATAAAAGGGGTTATATTGAAATTGATGAGAATGGTCAGTCCAACCTAGAGGGTGTATTTGCTGGTGGAGATATAGTAACTGGGAGTGCTACTGTGATATCTGCCATGGGTGCTGGAAAAAGAACAGCGAAAGCTATTGATAAATATCTTAAGAAAAAGTATCAATAGAGTTAACACTTGTTTTAAATATTTACAAACTCAAGTGTGGAATGGATTAAAAAAAGTAAGGTAAAAAAAGGAATTTTTTAAAGACTATTCATATTTTATTTTTCACGCCATTCTTGTCCGCATTGTCCGCATTTGAATTTCTTTCCGTAAACACGCGGATAATCCATAACGATATTTTCCTTATCAATGGATTCATGAATCATTAGCTTATTTTCGTTATTACAGCGGGGGCAACGACGCCTCCCCTCAGTCTTCTCAATCTCCAAGATACCTTCTGGTTCTTCACTCATTTTAAAATATCAGACTCCTAACTTTTTTATACATTTTATTTTTTTACTATTTATGTATTAATTGATTTTAGGATTTAAAATCTTTTATAAAATACACTTTTTAAAATTCATTTTAAATTTGAAGCTTTGTTTGAAAATGATAAAAAGAAATTCTTTTTTTTTTTACATGGATTTTTCTATAAGTTCTTTACCATATAATTTTGCCAAATCAAATAATTCCGGGGAGGAATATTGAAATTTAAAAATGAAATCACTTAAAATTCGATTAAAAAATTTAAAATTCTCTTCCTTATCAGCAGTTATTTCATATCCATATATTACATCTAGTTCTTTAGCTTTTTCGATTAGTTGATCACGATTTATGCGGATTTTTTCGGTATTACTATCTTCTGTAAAATTCATTCCAGCTAAAATAGATATCCCATTCTTAAAGGAGAAATAATCTTTAAATTCTTCAAATGAATCTTTATCTAATGAGTTAAGCGAGCTTGAATCACGCATATTTATTAAAAGAATGATTACATCAAAATTTTTTATTTTTTCATAATCATAAATGAAATCATTAAAATTTTCGGCAAAAAATACTCTCAATTTTATCGGAATCTCTTTAAAGATAATTAATAATTCGGGACCCACTTTTGTAATTTTAGAATCATTTGGCAGTTTGCTCTTAATAGTAATTTTTTTCAAAGATTCTATAAATACTTTTTTTCCAAATACATTTGCATATTTATTTGAACCTATGAGTCCAACATTCAAGGAAAAAGCAATCTTTTTCAACGAATTTCTTTCCGATAATATAATTAACAAATTTAATTTATTATTAACAATTAAACCATTTAAATTTTAAATTTTGATTTATTGGATTAATGTACTATTAATAAAAATTTCTAAGATTGACGATGTTATTGATTTATATTCTACTACTTTTAATGATTGTTATCTGGGGTTTTTCTTTTATCCTCGCGGATATTGCTTTAGATTACATTCCTCCATTATCAATAGCACTATACCGCTTCATAGTAGCATCATTATCGTTTTTAATCATTGATATTTACTTAAAAATTAATAAAAAAAAAGGAGTAAATAATAAACAACAAAAAGAGGATAATGTCAAATTCAATGAAAATGATTGGACTTTAATTGTAATAGCTAGCTTTGCTGGTATTTCTCTCTTCTTTTTTGCTCAATACACTGCAATAAGTTTGATTGGCCCCTCATTACCAGCCTTATTTGTGTGTTTGTTAGCTCCGGTTATTATTACTTTATTAGCTTTAATTTTTTTTAATGAAAAATTAACTAGTCTTAAAATAGCTGGTTTTATTATTGCCTCAATTGGCGGTTTTTTCTTGGTTACGGGGGGAAATATTGAAAATCTCACTCCGCAATCTCCTAACTTCATAGGCTATATTTTGGCTCTTTCAACTCCATTATTGTGGGCTGTATATGCCACAGTTACAAAAAAAATTACGAGAAAAAAATCTAACATTAAATTATTAAAATATACTGCTTATCTTGGCACCATTGAGTTATTTATATTAGTCATAATTAATGGAGAATTATACATTTTTATTTCAAATTTCTTTAATATTTTGATTTTGTTATGTGCACTTTATTTAGGTGTAGGATGCTATGTTATTGGTTATTATATTTGGCAATATTCGCAAAAAAACTTAAAATCCGCTAAGGTAGCTTCATTTCTCTATGTTGAACCATTCTTAACTCTATTCTTCTCCTTTATACTTCAAAGAAGTGAAGTCATTGTAGTTTGGAACATAATAGGAGGTATAATCGTTTTAATCGCGGTAGTAATTATTAATTATGAATCCTAATTCTTTTAATTTTAAGGTTATATTCGTTTATGTTTTATTAATTCTTATGATTACCTTTTGGGGTATCTCATTTATAATAGTTCATATAGCAGTTGAATACATCCCGCCATTATCAGTAGCATTATATCGTTTATTTGTAGCCTCGTTATCATTCTTAATTTTAGATATCTATCTTAAATTGAGAAAAAAATGCAAGATACCCCAAATTCAAGTTCAGGAAATAGACTCTATGCCATCGTTAAATTTTTGGATTTTAATTGTATTAGCGAGTTTTTCAGGAATCTCACTTTATCTCTTTTTTTTATATTCTGCCGTTGAGTTAATCGGACCTTCAATTCCCGCATTATATGATTGCCTTGTTTCACCAGTAATAATTGCGGTATTTTCACTAATTTTTTTTCAAGAAAAATTAAACAAATTAAAAATTGTTGGTTTTCTATTGGCCTCAGTAGGCTCATATTTCTTAATTACGGGAGGTGATATATCAAAATTTACCCCTGCATCACCATCATTTATTGGATATGTATTCATTTTACTTACACCTATATTGTGGGCAACTTATTCAACCATTATTAAGCACTTAGAAAAATTTCATGATATTCAATCAGATTTTAAAATATTAAAATATATTTGCTATTTGGGTTGCTTAGAGCTGTTCATTTTTGTTGTAATAAGCAATCAGCTTTATATTTTTCTTATTAATTTCCTAAATATTATACTTTTACTATGCGGAATTTATTTAGGATTAATTTGCTTTGTATTTGGATATTATACCTGGAATTACTCCCAAAAAAAGCTTCAATCATCAAAGGTCGCATCATTTTTATATATAGAGCCATTTATTACACTAATATTTTCCTTTCTATTTCAAAGAACGGAGACCATACTCCTATTGAATATTATCGGGGCAATAATCGTGCTAATAGGTGTAGTTATCATAAATTATAAATAAGATTTAACGGTTCTTTGTTTTATCATATAAAAGTCAAACTGCGAATGGTTCTTATTTATCTTTCTGATTTTTAATCAAAATAATGCGTCTTTAAATAGTTAAATCTAAAAAAATATCAAAAACTCGAAAATCTTTTAAAATTGGTAAGAGATGTCCATTGAAATTAAATCTGAGAAAAACAAGAAAAACCCAGAAATTAAACTTAGTGTTATTAGTAATGCATTAAAAATGGGCACAAAAAATTTGCCAATCTGGTTTAACCTTGGATTAGCGTATAAATACGCGAAAATGTTTGAAAAATCCATTGAGATTTTCAAATATTTATTACAAATTGATCCCAAAAACATGAAAATTCTCAATGCTTTAGGGGAGGTTTATCTTGATAATCATGATTACAATAAGGCGATTGAGGTTTTTAAAAGGATATTTGAGATAGATCCCAATAACAAGAGTGGATGGGCAAATCTCAGTGAGGTTTATACTAAAATAGGAGATTTTTATAAAGCAAGCAAGGCTCATGAACACGCTATGATAATTAAATCCGAATTATTTAATGAATGGAATTATTATGGCTTAGATCTTAAACGTATAAACAAATTATATGAGGCATTAAATCCGGGAAAGCAGGAATTTAATATAAATACTATTAACGGAAAAATATGGAAGAAAATAGGTATCTATTATTTCAATAAAAATGACTTTCTAAATGCTATAAAATTCTTCAAACGCTCGTTAAATATTAATCCGAACAATAAGACTGTTTGGAATAAACTTGGTATAGCATATAAAAATATAGATGAAGCTGAAAAAGCAATATCTGCATTTAAACAAGCCTTAAAAATTGATTCGAAATATGAAATCGCATGGAATAACCTTGCAATACTATACCACTTTAAAGATAAATCAAATATTGGGTAATTCATCATATTAACATTATTTAACAAAATTGCTAAATATTTTGTATGAGAAAGATTTTTATAGAAAAATTTAGATTATGTCTACAAAATCAAAAAAATTTTTGCTTTCAGTCATTTTACAATTAAATATATAAAGTGATATTTTATGGCAAGAAGAGTTTATGTGAAAGGGAAAAAAACTCATGCAAAAGGAGAAACATTTACCCAAGATAATGTCGGAAAAGAAAAAGAAAGATTCCAGATAAGTGTAGATCTTATGTCTCTGAAAACTCTTAAAGATTATGATTCTCTTGGCAGAGTAGGAGAGTTTTATCTACGGATTGATGGTGATAAAATGCTAAAATCTCGATTCCCTCATAAGGGGGTAATTAAATTACAGAGAAATCAAGAATTCACAAGTCGAGCAGACATGACGATTTGGAGTGAATTTAAAACAGTTAGAAAAGGAAAACCGCTAGTTGTTAATTTAAATCTTATTTTAAGAGAACAAGACCATTTGAAGAAAGACCAAACAATCGCCGAACAGAAAATTGAAATAAAACTACCCCAAAAAACGAGTTACATTATTTTACAGGACAAGGATGAGAAAACTAAAGCCAAACTTCGAATTCAGTCAACAAGAACAAGGTATTAAAGCCTCTTTTTTAAATTTAATAAATTTATTATTCTCATTTGTTTCCTTTTTTCGTTAATATCCCAAAATCTAACAAAAAAAAAACCTAAAGGTCCAGTTTAAGATAAAAAAATAATACCAAAAAAATTTTTTATTTATTTTTTCTCATTATCTTTTTTGATAAAATCTTGAATTAAATCAAGATTTAGCTTATCAGCAAGATCGAATCCAATATCAAAGAATAGCTTTACAGATTCATAGAAAAGGTCCCCTACAACATTGTCTACTTTCAAATCTGAAATCATCTCTTTCATCTTATCCGGGTTTAGAGCCTCTTTTGCCTTTTCTTCTAATTTTTTGGTATATTCCGGTAAATCAATTTTAGCTTTTTCTATATTTGGATTATCTTGATTTTCCATATCTTTTTTCACTCCTTTTTTATTTTTTATCTAATTTTCTAATTATTAGTCCTCATCTTGTTCTGGCGTATATTTTAGAGAATCGATAATGTTCACTATGTCCTCAGCTAATTCATATCTCTGATCGCGGTATTTTTCTCGACTTAAATTCTTTGAAACAGGAATAGGCTTACCAACCTTTACCTTTATACCATCGATAGTTATCAAATTAAATAATTTTGCCTTTTCTTTAGTCACTGCGATTGGAATTATTGGAGCATTAGCAGCTACAGCGAATTTAATTATACCTGCCACGGATTTGACTTGTATATCTCGATCATATTTTGCTTCCGGGGTCATAGCAACTAAATCCCCTTTTTCATTTATGATTTCGAATACTTTATCAATCGGTTCAGTATCATCTTTACTCTCTGTACCTCGAATCATCCCAAGAGATTTAAATATTGGACCCGCAACTTGATGTTTCATCAATTTCGCTGGTAGCATGAAATGGATTTTTCTGCCTGTCAATTGTGATAAAATTAGCATATCACGTATTACATTTTTACTTATAGTTGTTAAGATTGCTCTTCCTCTATAAGGGATATTTTCTTCCCCTTCGAGTTTTAACCCCGCAAAATTCTTTAATACGGCACCTCCTACTGCTTTAGCTAGACCGTATAAAGCATCCTCCTGTAATTGTTTTTTATTTAATTTTGGTTTTTCTTCTTCCGATATTGCTACATTTTGAGCCATATTTTTTTCCTCCTCTTATAATTTAATAATAAAATCATTTACTTCTTCCATTCTTTTTTCATAATATTCTTTCAGTTCCTTTTCGGAAACGAAAGAGGGTATAACTTTTTCTGTAAATAAATCAAAAATTGTTGAAAGCTTAGCCCTATGGCTAGCCGTCTCAAAAATTTCCTTTCCTAACTCTTTTCCTAATTCTAAAAAATCTTTTAAAAGTTTGGACGTTTTTAAAACACCTCCCATTTTCCACATCTGCTGCCCCAGCGGGCTATTACTTCATTGCCCAATTCGGGCATTTTTACCTGGATAATTTCACAATTATTGGGACAATCCCCACAATTAAAAGCAGAGGTTACAAATTTAATTTCTGCTACTTCAAGCCCTCTAAAAGCAGTTTCAGTCTCATTACGCAAGAAATGGTCTCTAACAAGAATTGCCATTCCAAGAGCTCCCATCAGTACATTATATTTTGGGACTACAACTTTGCAGTTTAAATGTCTTTCAAAGGCTTGAACAATACCCTTATTAAAGGATACTCCCCCTTGAAAGACAACGGGTTCTTCTAATTCTTTTCCTTTAGCTAAATTATTTAGATAATTTCGTACTAATGAATCACATAATCCCGCAATAATATCTTCTCGAGAATACCCTGCGTTTTGCTTATGAATCATATCTGATTCGGCAAAAACAGTACACCTGCCCGCGATTGATAAAGGATTTTTCGATTTTACCGCCCAATCACCAAATTCTTCGATGGGTAGATCTAATCTCGACGCTTGGTGGTCAAGGAATGAGCCGGTACCTGCGGCACAAACAGAATTCATAGCAAAATCCACTATGATTCCATCACGAAGAATAATTATTTTAGAATCTTGCCCTCCAATCTCTAAAATTGTGCGTACATCCGGATATTCTGATTGAGCCCCTACTGCGTGGGCAATGATCTCTGTTTTTGCAATGTCGCCTCCTACAACCGCTTTAGTTAAATATCTCGCAGATCCAGTAGTTCCACATGCACGAATTGCATATCCTTGTAAATTATCATCTGCTTCTATTTGCTCCCTCAATTTTGACATTCCATCTTTAACGGAATCAATAGGAGAACCACGATTTCTGAGAAAAACTGAAGTAAGCACATTACCATCTCTATCCATTAACACGAATTTAAGGGATACTGACCCTACATCTATACCTAAAAATGCGTCTTTTTTACCATCGTCTTTAATAATTTTATCTGAAACTTGTACCATCTTCCATATATCCTCTATGAAGCTTTAATTATTTGATAACATTCATCATAAAAATGATTTCCAAAATGTGGATAAATCTTCTTTCCTATTGCCGAAAATTCGGGATTATTTTTTATTTCTTGATCACGTCGGGAATGCATGAGGTCGCAAAACGCTTCAAGACGGGTACGAAATCCCTCAAGACCACTCTGTTCATCGAAGGAGAAAAATAATACCGGTAAATCATATATTTTCTTAAGCTTATTAGTAATAATCGTCCGGGCTACAACTTCCGGCATGCACGTAAACGGATATTCATGAACGAAGCCATCGAAGGATGCCTTGCCTTTATCTATATATTCTCCTAATACCCAGACACATTCTCCGCCTATATCCATCGGTACATGCGGTCGGGCAAGATGTTCAAGCCATTTTCTGTGATAATTTAAGTGAAATTTATGGACTACCCAATCATATAGACTTAGAGATTGATGGATCTCAACCGCCATTTCACCCAATTTTCTCCGAATATCTAGATTAACATATGGTTCTAAACTTATATGAATCTCACCTGAAAGCCCTACTCTCAAAGGACTAATATTTTTATCAATATCAATCCGACTAAATAAATCTAAAATTACCTTTCGAAATTTACGTAATTCAGAAATGGAATTGGTTTGATCAAGATAATTTAATAAATTTTTTACAGTACGAGTAGTATCTCCTTGATTCCGTTCATAAGCCCTGAAAAGACCTTCTGCAGTCTGAATATCATCTAACAATTTAGCTTTTTTTAAAAATATGATGACAGCCTTTACAAATTTAGGATATTTAACTAAACCTTGCATTCCTGAAATTTCTTCAAGAGCTTTTACCCATTTAAAATTGAGTAAGTCTGCTTGATCTAAGGGAATTAATGTAAAATCATCATAACCCATATCCCTCAAAAGTCTCTCTTGAACAGAAGCATAGAAGCCAAAGCGACATGGTCCGCAATCAATTGCCATCACGAGAGTATCAGCACCTTTATCCAATGCATTTTTAAAATCTCCGAGGGTGGCCTTAAATGGGAAACATACGAATTCTGGGCTATATTTAACACCTACTTTAATCGCTTCTCGGTTTGTGGGGTCAGGTACGATGACATCTAAATCCAAAGACTCGAATAAAGATTTGAATGCTACCCAGTTTGGGCCCATATTTGGAAAGGAAATTAACATTTTTTAATACCTCCTAGGCAAATGAAGTATCAATCTCTTCTAAAACTCCAAGTTTTTGCTTGTTTTCTAATTCTGAGAGTTTTTGCTTCTTCCTTCTTACCATCTCTACGAAACTTTCAACTCTTGTAAGCAAACCCGCCTCACCAGAATGTTCATCCATTATTATCTCTAAAAATGGAAGCCCTACGACTTTCATATCTCTCATTATTAACTCGGAAATGAGACTGTCGGGTCCACAAGCAAAACTAATAAGAAAAACCACTCCATCGATTTCTTTTCGTCCTTTCGTCATAAAGTACCTAATTGATTGCATGATTTCCTCCTCATGTCTCCAATAGTTTCTCAAACGCCTATTCACGATAACTGGTACCTTGAATATTGATTCTGGCAGATTTTCAATAGTTAAAACCTCAACATTTTGATCTTGTAATTTTTTTTGAAAATCTAGATTAATAAATGTGTCAAAAATATTATATGCATGTCCTAATAACAAGAACTTAATATCGCCCTTACGTTTCTTTTTTGGCAAAGTGAAAGGACGGTTATATTCTACTAATCGTAGTGCATGATTGACAGGGGCACCTTCCCTTAAAAATTTATGATACTCATCAAAATATTCTTGCGCTTTCTTATATGCATCTAATCCTTTAGATTGGCTTTTTCCTAATTGTTTAGCAAGTTCAGCGGCTGCTGTGGCAATTGGAAATTCTTTTATATTAACTTCAAAAGTCAAAAGTTTTGGAGCGTTCGGCAAAATTTTTATGACATCTGGTAACGACAGAAATTTAGGACAAAAGTATGCTTCTTTTACTTCTGAAACATATCGAGGTACAAATAAGAAATCTAAATCGGGATGTTCCCGTATTAATTTCATTACATGTCCATAATAAATTTTTACAGGTATACATAACTCACCAAACCCATGAGTTACACCTTCCTCTACAATCTTCTTGTTAGTGTTAGGTGTTAATATAATTTCCACATCTAATTCTTCAAGAAGTTTTTTCCAAAAAGGAAAGTACCTATAAAAATGAAGTGCTCTAGGTATACCAACCTTGATTTTTGTACCTGACGATTTTTCCGTCGCTTCCACCAGTTAAACCTCTCGCTTCTTATGCTCGTTTATCGTCATACATAAGCAAGTCTTTTATTCTTGCCATCATTTTTGTGGTAAGATTCCTTAATTCACTATAGCTAGGCATAGGTTTGTCCCAGTAATTTTGATGCTCCATAAATGGTTCTCCTGCTTTCAATATAACTCCTTTATTGAAATTAAGCATTTTGGCCCGTTTTGGATAGACATCTTCAGTTCCAGTGATTCCAACTAAATAAATTGGAACTTTTGCTTCTATAGCTAAACGCATAGCACCAGTGTGTCCTTCTAATAATTTCCCGCCTCCCGTATTAGTTGTGCCTTCTGGATAGATTACTATCCATTTTCCCTCTTTTAAGCGTTCTAAAGCATAATTATAAGAACCAACATCGTGCTCACCTCTTTTAAGTGGAAATGCTCTACAAGACCTTACCCAAGCGTTTACAACAGGATATCTAAAGAGTGATTCTTTTGATTGTTGATAGATATAATGACCACCCCATTGCTGAAAACTTGTTGCTAGTATTATTACATCCCATTCTGAATTATGATTTGAGCATATAAGGGCACCAGTTTCAGCTTTTTTGGGAATATATTTGTCGTAGTCAATGACTTTATATGGAAGCATAAGGTTGCAGAGGCTATGAACGATATTACCCGATAAATTATATATGAATGATCCAAAGTAATCTTTTAAACCATAGACTTCTAAAGATTTTAAGAGGGCATACCAAGAATCATCCCATAATTGTAAGAAATGTGCTGAGAGTTTTTTAAAGAATTTCATAACAGGATTACCTTTTGGCTTTTCTGCCATATCCTTAGGTTCCCCTATGGAAAGCTGTTGAACCTTTTCTTCACCTTCAATGTGGTAATTACCTTCCATTAAATCAATAACTTCCTGTCGTAATTCATCTGAAAGTCTTCTAATATCTTGATATGATACAGTATCAATGTTATATTGATCATAGGAAATCGGAAGTCCTGCACGAGTAATTACACGAGCTGGTTTTAAAACCAATTTGCCTTTCGGTAGTGCTGCTCTTGAACCGATTACACATGTCGGAACAATAGGTACTTTCTTTTCTATTGCTAGCCTTACCGCACCAGTATGAAATTCACCAAGAGACCCATCTTCTGTGCGAGTGCCTTCTGGAAAGATTCCAACCCATCCTCCATTATCAATCACTTCTTTTGCCATCTCCCAACCTGGTTCAGGGTTATCTCTATCAAGTCTAAAAGCACCTAAATTTGTAAACAAAGTTCTTACAATTGGTGTCTTAAAGTTTTCAATTTTACTCATCCATCGAATACGTCTATGACATGTAGCTCCAATAAAAAATGGATCAAAATGGCTTTCATGATTTGAGATGATGATTCCAGGGCCATATTCAGGAAATAAAGTCTTATAGGGATTTTCTACTTTATGATCGAAAAGTAACCTTAGGATTTCCTTAACGTAAATATATGCAGCCCACCATTGTAATTGACCCTCAATCTCAGTTAATTGATGCATATCAATAAATTTTCGGTACTTATCATTTAACCAGTCGATAGGATTATATTTTAAAACTTTATACATCGCATCATGAGACGTTTTTTCATACTTAAGCTCTAGTTCTTGTTCCACTACATCATAATCTACTTGTTCTTTACCAATTTTTTCTTTCTTTGTTGGTTTTATATCTGATTTTTCAAGTTCCATATTCATCAACCTTTTATGTTTTATTTTTTATAATTTTTAATTTTAAACTTTAGAATCCGAACTACGACCATTATTTATACCAAGTAATTCATTCAATTCAATAATTGAATCGAATAATAAATCGGGATTACAATTCTCCAGTATCTCCTTCTTACTGATTCCACTAGCGATTCCAATGGTATGAACTCCTGCTTCTTGACCAGATTCAATATCAGATGGCATATCACCTAAGATCAAAAATTTCTTACTGCTGGTATTTTTGTATTGCTCTATGACAGGTAAAAGGGCATCAGGACTTGGTTTTAATGCAGGCAATTCATCAGCTCCATATACTCCTTTGAAATACTTTTCAATTTCTTCTTTTTGAAGGTGTTCTCTAACACTATTTGTTTGATTATGAGAGATAATATAAAGGTCTGCACCTTTATTTAGATATTCTAATAGTGGTTTTATACCGGGGAATAATTCAGCCTCTTTAGAATAAGTTTGATATTTAGCGAAAATTTTCAAGGCAACTCTAAATTTTTTTAAGAAAGTTAATTTTTCTAGCGTTGTTATCTGTTGGAAAATGTCATATGATTGCAGTAAAATTTTAGGAATAGGGTATCCTTGTATAGATTCGAGCACAGCACCAATTTCAAGTACAGATGATTCTAAGTCAGAAGCAATACCTTTCTCAGTAAAGACTTCTTCAATAGATTTTTCAAGAGGTTTCTTAATATCTAAGATTGTACCATCGAAATCAAATACTACTGCTTTAAGTTCCCGTTTTCGGAGTTTTTCTATTAACTGGTCGTTTTTCATAATTCTAGTATCTTAAGTTTTATATAAACAAATATTTGATTAATTAAATTAAATAAACATTTAAACATTACAAGAAGTCTAATAATTTTAAAGATATTATCTCCTTAAGATGTAAAAATTTTTAATAAAATACATTAGGATTTTGGACTTTAAGCTTCATTCTTTTAAAACTTTTTTTCCTCTTAAGAAATTATATTTACAATCCTTTTAATGCCCTTTCCATCTAAATAATTTTGAGCATTTTTGCTCAATTTTTTCCTTAGTGAATAATCAGAAAGTAGGTTATTAATTACAGTAATTAATCTCTTAGTAGTAAATTCCAATCCCTTATTAATAATCAATTGTTTTTTTTCTAAAGCTTTAGCGCGTTCACTTTCTAATTTAGTTTGAGGAAGGACAATACAAGGGACTCCGCATACCAATGCTTCTATTACTGTATTTCCTGCTGAGCAAATACAAATATCCGTTTCTATTAAATACTCGTTCATATTTTTTATATTCGTTTTAATTATGAGATTATCAAATTTTTCCCTCATAATATCATGATAATTCTCTTTCGAATATCCAGCACCTAGGATTAGCGTATATATTACATTTAGATCAAGTTGCTTTAAGGAACTTACCAATTTGCCTGAAAAATTATTAGGATCACTTCCACCAAAAGTAATAAGAACTTTACTAACTTTTTTATTGACTTTTTTCTTTGGTACTTCCTGGAATTTAGAGTGTAAAGGAAAGTATTTTAGACCAGTATAGTATTTAGTTCTCAAATTATTATAGTTAAATGACTCTTGATTTTCGCTAAAAGCGAAAACAGCATTCACTTGAATATAGAACTGTTTTGGCTCATCGCTTAAAACAAACAATTTGCTACAAAAGAGCTTTAAATTGTTTAAATATTCTTGATTATCAAAATCTTCAAAAAGATCTAATATGATAAAATCAAAGATTTTATTATAGGAATTTAATACCTCGTTTATTTCTTGAATTGAATCATTTATCGTTTGGTATTCTGTTGATAATTTTATAATTTCAAACTGACTTTCTTCAAGTAATAATATTCCTTCTGGATAGTTTTTTGAGAGAAATATTATGTTATAATTGAGCTTCTTTAACTCATTTGCAATATCTATTTGCCTTGTTAAATGGCCCATTCCGATTTTATTACTTCCATCTGCTCTAATTAGCGCTCTTTTCAGGATTTTTAAACCTTAACTTCACTATTATATTTGATTTATTAAGGCATTTATGATATTAAATTTTATATTTTTGTTCTAAAAAAGCGTGCAATAGTTTATTTATATTCAAATTCAAAAGTATATTTACCAAACCATAGGAGATATTAATTAAAAGCGAATAAACATAATTCAATAACTCTACCTGGTTAAAATAAGATTCTTAAAAAAAATAAAAAAAAGGTTTAAAAATTCTTTTCTTTCAATAGAGCTTTATTAGCGTTCACTTTTTCGGGGGTAAGATCATAGAAGATTGCCATAAGAAGGAAACCAATGAAAAGAAATACCATTGGAGCTATTACCATGATAATTCGTATTCCCCATAATGCTAATGGTTTTTGGGTTTCTGCTCCAGCTTCGAATTTTGTGGTGGTATGAACTATTGAGAAAATGACCGCTTGTAGCACAAAGGACAACCGTCCAATAAAGGTTCTAATTCCTGTGTAAGCACCTTCTCTACGTTCTCCACTTTTGACCACAAGCTCATCCATTACCTCAGAGAATCCGGGATATAATAATGTCCAACAAGATCCATAGAAAAATCCAATTAGAAAAAGAAATGTAAGAGTGAGAGTTAGATCAGAAACGAATATCAGCGGAATAAAGCAAATTGAAGCCATCAAACTCCCATAAATGTAAATCTTTCGTATACCAAACTTTCTCCCCATTTTTAACCATAACGGAACTGATACTAAGGCACCTATCATAAAAATCCCCGCTAATAATGTTTCTATCATTGGATTTCTATATTTTACAATATAAATGACCCAATAAGAAAGTGATGAGAGCATCAATAAGGGAAGCATATAATAGCAAAGATACCATAGAACATAAGCGACAAAATTTTTTTCCTTCATAGAGAATTTTACTATTTGTAAGTACGATTCCTCTTCTTTCTTTTGTTCTTGGATGTTTTTAAGTTCGCGTGCGATTATATCTTCATCCTCGTGCATACCTGGAATAATGAGCAAGGCGATTATAAGCGAAATAATAGCTACTGCTATCGCGGCAAAAATATAAGATTCGACATTTCCATATATGATAAATAAAGGAGGAATCACAATTCCCATAACTGTCCCTAATTGACCAAATATGGTAGTTAATGCTCCTAATTTCGTTCGTTCCTTCTGGGAGCGAAACTTATCGGGATAGAGAGAAAGCCAACTAACTTGCCAAAGAGAATAACATAATTCAAATAAACAAATAATTACCAGCAGCCATATAAACATTCCTAATTGATCGTTAACAGGAACTGTATATATAAAAATATAAACAAAATTTATACTTATAGCGCCTATAAAAAACCATGGAAATCTCCGACCCCATCGCTTAGTAAATCGCGTTTCTTTATCTGCAAACCACCCAATCAAAGGATCGTTGATCATATTCCAAAAACCATATATAATAAAAGCAGTACCTATCAATACAATGGATAAGAAGAGTTCATTCTCGTAAAAATATATAACGCGGACAGTAAAACTTGCCACGTAAAAAGTGTCGAAAAAGCTCCCAAGGCTATATGATAAATGAATTTTAGAAGAATATCTAGATTCATCAGAACCTACATTTTGTTTTTGAGATACGCTCATTTTATTAAATTTAATTTATTTATAAGACATTGTAAATATAAACGAGATCAAGGTTTATAAAAATAAGTATCAAAAAATTACATCGTATTTTAAATCTCAAATTTTTTTCTTAAGTCTTATCTTATAATAATGGTTAATTCTCATATTTACTTTTCAATATCTTAAAATTTGAAATCTCATTCTACAGTTTAAAACTAAAAAGATAATATGGTATAAAAAAATTATGCCAGAGGAACCTGCTGATACATCAAATTCAGAATTCTCAATACATGGAACTTTTTGGTCTCTCTATCTCCTGGGAGGTCTTCAAACTTTGGCCTATGCTGGTTTCACCATCTTAATTGTTCAATTATCTCTTATAATGTGGCCAGATGAGCCCTATCATGCCTTAGAAATTGGGATATTGTTAACTGTATTATTTTGGGTTTCCTCTTTATGCGGTCTTTTTTTTGGAATGTTAATCGATAAATTTAGTCGTACGAAAATCCTCTTTATGATTTCCATTTTTAGAGGTTTTAGCATTGCTATGTTGGGTTTTGCGGAAGAGGGAAAAGGTTTTGAGACATGGCTTTATTTCTTATTTTTTATATTCATTTTTGCTTTATTCGCAGGGGGATCGTGGCCCTCAATTGCTTCTCTCTCAAATGATCTGGTTCCAAAATCCCATAGATCACGTTTTTTTGGCGTCATGGGGCTCATGATGGGATTATTTATGACATTTGGATTTTTAGTAGCTTCCTTTTTTGTCCAATATGGTTTTTGGAGGGAATATTTTTGGGGTTTAGGCGTATTAATAGTACTTGCTGGATTCATCTTTTTCATACATATGGATGAGCCAAAGAGAGGTGCTCAACAAATAGAATTAATGCAGATTCTTAAACATGATGATATTAAGTATGATTTTCAAATTGATCGTGAAATGATGAAA
The DNA here is from genome assembly GCA_048941265.1 of Promethearchaeota archaeon. Taxonomy (GTDB): domain Archaea; phylum Asgardarchaeota; class Lokiarchaeia; order Sigyniarchaeales; family SOKP01; genus LW40-45. The sequence continues at coordinate 49,801 of JBHLNT010000001.1, read as the reverse complement.
AAAACCATGTTCAGCAAAACTAATATAGTTGCCCTAGTAGAGGGTATTTCTTCGAATATTCTAATGGGAAGTGCCATTCTGTTAATTTTGCCTTATATTCAAACTCCTCCTCATAATCTTTCCCCTATATTTACTGCGGTCTTTATGATTGTGTTTGGATTAACCGCAGGATTAATCGGGCAATTAGCTTTTGGTTGGCTCTCTGATAAAGTTTGCAAAGAACATCCAATTAGGAGAATTTATTTTATAATCTTCTCGCTAAGTTTTGGAATGGTAAGTTTTGTGGCTATCTTTTTTATTCCGTTGCCTCATTTTTCTGTATCTGAAGGACAAGACATTCCATATTTATTTTCTCTACCAATAATTTGGGTAATGGGTATGCTGTTTTTTACATCAAACGTGATTGGGAGCTTATTCATGGTAAATCAAGCTCCCCTTATACAAGAAATAAATTTACCTGAAGCCCAGGGCAAGATAGTGTCTTGGAATCAACTGGTTGAGAGTATAGGGTGGGGCTTGGGAGCAATTATAGTAGGAATATTATTAGTTATGACTGGAACTAATTACCAATTAACGATTTTAATGTTATTGGTATTTATAATCCCGGGCATTATGGTATGGCTCTTTACGTTGAAATGGTATCCAGAGGATTCAAAAACAGTAAGAAATATCCTAAATGAAAGAGCTAAAATTTTAGAAGCACGTAAAAACCAAATTAAATAATCTTTTTCTAAACTTTCAATTTGCTTAACATGATAACTACGATAATTGCTACAAAATTAAGACTAATCACCCAAAAATAGATAATAGGAATTCCAAAGAATAAGTAAAATGGGCCTACTAAAGAATAACCTATGAATCTTAAGCTATTTATTATGGCAGAATTTGTACCCTCTGCCTCAGGATTTATATTCATCGAAATTTTAAATAACGCAGGCCAAACAAATGCTGAACCAATGTACGTTATGAAACTAATAACCATAAAATCAGTTATGGAAGTACCATAAGGCATAAAAATCATTGTAAACATAAGTAAAAAACCTATACCTAGCATTATATTTGGATTAATTTTTTTTAACATTAAACCAGTTATAGGAGATAAGAGCACAGATATCAATCCGTTTATTGTTAAAATCAAACTCACATAAAAAATGACTTCTTGTTCACTTAAACCAGATAATGAAATCCGTAATTGTTCATTTAAAGTATTCGTCAATGTTATAACTATAAAAAAGCAGATGAATCCCGCAGTACCTAATAAAAGGATGGGTAGCTTTAAATTATCTTTTAATTGTTGAAAAGTAGCAAAGAGTTTAGAAGGTTTATCATTTGCAGAATGTTTTATTGTTGTCTCAAAAGTTCTACAAATTAGAGGTTCGCATTTTTTTAATGCTATTAATAATAATATTAACGCTAAGAAAGCTATGATGGGATTAATTATAAATAATAGAACCCAACCGCTCTTAAAATTATTAGCAAGAAATCCAGATAAAAGAGCTCCTAGACTTACACCTAATCCTGATGAAGAGTTATAAATTCCCATATTTATCCCCTTTTTATCTTCAGGAGAAATTATACTCAATATTGCCAAAATTGTAGGATTGATAAAAGAAAAACCAATTCCTTGGATTAAAAACCCAAAGAGAAATAAATAGAACACTTTAATTAAAACGGCTATTAAACTTAATAGCAAACCTAATATAAAAATAATAAATCCTATTATTAAAACAATTTTTTTATCAACAATATCAGAAAAAGTTCCCGCAAATAATTGGAAAACAGCGAAGGGAAGAATATAAAATGAAATTGCTAGCGAAACTAAAGCAATTGAATTTAAACCAAAATTAAGTCTTAAATCCTCAAAGATTGGAACTAATGAATTTGTTGTAAGTGGTCCAAGAATTGTAGAGAAAAATATTAAATAATATCTTTTTTGGAAATTTTTTTCCATTCTAAATTTATCCCTTAAAAACCGATTTGACTATTGAAAGTATTAATGATCTTAACATTATTTAATTTAGTAAAAATTTTGACAATAAAAGAATATGAAAAAATCAAAAAAGCTAATTTATTTATATATCCAACTTTCTCAAACGCTTAGAAATATTCTTTCTTTTCAAAATCTTGATGAAATCATCTTGTCTTTGTGTCAAGCTGTTTAAAAACGTATCCAGACTGTCAAAGTTATTGAAGAAATGTTCTTCACCACTAGCTATAATTTTAACACCTCTATTATCTCCCTCTTGAATTATTGCATAGATTCCTCCAATATTTTCATTATGTTTGATGAAGACTTTTTCTTTATTTTGAAAGTCTTCCTTTTCATTTCCTTTTTTTGCCCAAAAATTATTCTTTAAAAGATAGGATCGATACATACTCATTCTGTTATACACACGACCTTTTTGTTATTTTATTATATTTTCTAAGAATCATCTTCATATATCAAATAGCAATCCTTAGAATAAGATCCAAATAATATAATGATATTTCAATTATAGAACCATATATTACACAGATCATATTTTAAATGGTATATAGATAATATGAATATTTAATTGAACGTTTCAAATTATTCATATTACCACACCTTATCATATTTTAAATAGAACTGTTTTTATTTATAAATAAACCAGTAAAAACTAATGTAGAGAATACTACAGACTATTTTCTTAAGGTCACTTTCTATTGGAATTTGTTGTACTTCTATCTCGAAAAATTAGAAAAATACAGCACTTTTTTATTTTAAATTTTTTTCTTCTTTTTAAAAGTTAAAAGTCATTAGGGTAAGGGTTGTTAAATTAGATTGGAAAAGGAATATGAGACTCAATTTTTTATTGATGTATTGGAAAAATTTTCACAAATTAATGAAAATAGTGAGAAAATATTGCTATTGATATGTAAAAAAATAATCGAATTAATGATTCTCTTAGATGAGAATAAAAATAAGGACTTTGTACAAAACGCGTTAATTGTTATAATTGCCCTCTTGGAGGATTATATACCAGATTTTCCAATGAGAAAAGGAAGAGATTTGAAAGAAATTTCCAAACAAGAGCAAGAAACCCTAAATAGTATTTTAAAGCAAGAAATTTCAATTTAAGTAATTTTAAAGGTGTCTTTATATATTGGATGCGAATATTATGGAAGATTTACCAGAAAAAACACCAAAAATAAATACAATGGATAAAAATGAGTCTAATTTAGAGATTGAATTTATTTGTGCATTTTATGACAAATGCACATTACCTAAAAACGATTCATTGTGTAATACCTTCCCTAGTTTTATGATTTGTCCGGACTACAAGGCGAAGAGAAACAAATTATTACATGAAAAATAAAGTGAAGGGAATTATTTTTTTTTGAATTTCTTATTTTTTTCAATCTTTTTAAATTTTTAAAAAATCCCTTAGGATTTTTTCTTTTTCCTTTTTATAGTCTGCTGAAATTCAAGATACACGCCAAATGTTTTTTCAGTATCCAAATAAGCTACCTTCTGTTTTCCAGTCTGACCCGCATGTACCACATCAATCCCTTTTTTTTTAAATTCCTTAATATAGGGTTCTAGATCTTCAACAAAAATACCAAAATGATGAAGTCCTTCCCTTCCACTATCCATAAATTCTTTAAAAATACATTCCCCCTCAATTAGTTGAATTAATTCGATTTGTGTATTGAATAAACGACTTATAGCGATCCGCGTAGTAATTTTCGAATCATTTCCACGATATTTAAAAATATTATCTTTATTCTCAAAGATTGCAAATTTAGGACATCCATATAAAGATTCCATGATTTTTATTTGCTTTTCTATATTTTTATATAGATATCCCAATTGATTTATCTTTAATTTACCTAAATTAAAGTTATAATTCTCTTCCATTTTAATCACACTTTAAAAAATGTTTTATTAATTCATTCTATTATGAGAAATAAAATTAATTTTTCTTTTTAAGACCCTTATCAGAAATCTAGTATGTTATTCTATTTTACGTTATAGTAGGACATAATTCGTTTAAAAAGTCTAGCTTATATTATAATTTTAAATTAATAAGCATGTTATGTCTAACGAAGGGGAATTTTATGATCATTTATTTCAAAATTTTAATTCCCTTCGTAATGAGCCAATTAAATTAGAATTATGGAAAAGCCACCAAATAACGGAATTAATGTATAAGATTAATGATAAAGATAATAAATTATTCGTTCAAAATGCGTTAATTGTAATTATGGCTCTATTTGATGAATATCTAAAAGATTCTTATCATCATAAGAGTAAAAATATAAATGAATTAAATGATGGAAAAAAAGAGGTTGCTATTTCAATTTTAAGAGAGGAGATTTTTTCTTAAATTTGATAATTTTCTTTTGAACTTAACAGTTTCACCCAAATTGTTTTTCAAACCGCCATATATCATCATTTATCGTATGCAGGTTTTTTATCACTTTTCCCGAGGTTATTTTCTCCATTTCTGCGGAATTAAACATAGCTTTACCTACAGCTAACGCGCGATTATTCTTCTCATCAACAATTTTTACTAGATCGCCTTTCTTGATTTGAGGATCGATTTTTGTAATACCAGGACGCATGATATCGGCTCCATTGGTAACAAATCTCACAGCGCCCATGTCGACAACTATTGTTTTTAAATTAACCTTATTCTCTAATAAAAGGGTTAGGACTGGAATATAACCTTCATTTGATTTCCATAATTTCAATACATTGTTGATAGCATATAGGGTATCCCCCTTTTCAGTAAGAATAAGTTCAACTCTACATTTTTTGGGAAATATTTGATTCACAAAATCGTTACTATGTTCTTTAAGTATTTCCTCTTGAAGAACTTTAATTTCAGAGGATTTTATGAAATGCCTTTGTCTAATTTTCATATAAGATTTTCTTTTTTTTTTATTTCTTATATGAATTAAATAATAGCTACCCTTATAATTTTAATATTTCCCTTGCTTAAAGAATAATTGAGAATTTGATTATGAATAAAGTGCATACATCTGCGTGTGTAATCATCCCACCGAAGGAATTATGGGACCCAATTCAAACTATACGGCAAATTTATGATCGTCATATTCATAGATGGATGCCCCATATCACTTTACTATATCCATTTCGCTCTAAAGCTGAATTTGACGATTTAGAAAAAAGTTTTATTAAAAAATGTTCAGAAATTCACTCTTTCGAAATAATTTTAAGAAAATTAAGGTATTTTCGTCATCGACATCAAAATTATACTATCTGGTTAGATCCTGAGCCAACTAATTCCATTACTCAACTTCAAGCGGAATTACTTAAAATTGTACCTGATTGTGATGATGTAAATAAGTACAAAAATGGGTTTACACCTCATTTAAGTGTGGGTCAGGTTAAAGGAAAAGAAAAACTTGATCACATTATAGAAACACTACAAAATTCTTGGAAAGATTTACGATTTCTTTTAAATTCTGTATATTTTATTTCCAGAGAGAATAATAAATTTTCAAGATTTGAAATAATTAAAGAAGTCTTATTAAAAGTCTAATCTTATTTCAGCAATCTAATTTAACCATATATTTTTGTAACTTTTTTAAAGTATTAAAAGAACTAGCTGTCAAAATGAAAAAACTAAAGTTATGTAAAATATTTTAAATAATTAATTCATAATAAATTCAGAAAAAAATACAAAAATAATTGTGTAATCTTTATGTCGAAAAAAGATGAAGATATAGTATTTCAAGGAAAGACTGAATCTATCTTTAAGGTAATCGTGGTTGGTGATCCGGCGGTTGGAAAAACAAGCCTCCTAACAAAATTTGCTACAAAAAAATTTAAGACGCAATATATTCCGACTGTAGGTGTTAATATTGTCAAGGAGCAAGTCATAGTTAAAGATAAAGGTGCAGAGGCTTTAGTAAATCTAATGCTCTGGGACGTTGCAGGACAGCCCCAATTCTACATGCTGCATAAACCGTATTTTAATGGAGCTGATGGTATGATGCTTGTATTCGATGTTACGAGAAGTTCCACATTCTCAAATGTTAAGAATTGGTACAATACCACAGTAAAATATGGACTTAGCGCGATACCCCGAATTTTAGTCGGAAATAAAATCGATTTAAAGGATGAAAGAAAGATTATCCTCCCCATGGCAAATCACCTTAGCGAGGAATTAAATGCACCTTATTTCGAAACTTCTGCGTTAACGGGAAATGGCGTTAATGAAATCTTTGAAAAGATTGCTAACTTAGTATTTACATATAGAACTAAGGGATAATTAATCAATTTTTATTTTAAATATTTTACCACTTTTTGAATTATAGTATTTCTACTTTATTGCTTTTTTAAATGGTGTGCTTTGCAACTTAACAATCCAAAATTCGATTTTTTCCTTAAGTTCCTTTCTCAAACTTTCGGAAATGGATTGATCATTATTCATTTTGTTCAAAACTTGCGAAATTTCATAAAGAATTTTATGACCTCCAGTAAATTCAAAGATATTTTCCTTTATTTTCTGTAATTCTTTTTTAATCTTTTGGTTCTCTTCTGTATCATTTAAAATTTTCAGTAATTCTTTAAATTGGTCAGTGACTTCTTGTTTATTCATTGTAATAGATTCGTCTCTTTCAATCTCTCTTTCAAGCTCATTCTGTGGCATTGAAGTACTCGTTCTTTGAATTAAGGATTTTATAAGATCGATTTCTGATTCCAAAATATTTTGATTATCTATAATATTGGTTAATTTTGGAAGTAATGCCTTTAAATCTAAAGTAGTCTTATCAAGTTTATCTACTTTATCAGAAAGTACTTTTATTTTAGAATTAGTTTGCCCCATTTTTGTAATAATATCTAATCCGAACTTTTGAATGATTGAAGAAAATCCGTTCATTTTTTCATTTAAATTTTCAATCAACTTAGCAATATCTCCCTGATTCAAATCATCCGATTTTGGCATTAAACATTCCTCTGTTTCAAATAAAGATCTAAATTTTGGAAAAAAATAATTTTTAATTTATCAAGTTTATTTAATAAATATATTTTAATAATATAGTACATAAATAAAAAACTTCTGAAGTGGTAAAATATAATACAATACGTCAACATAATGCTCAAAGACGGAAAATCGTTATTCTTCAGAAATTATGGTGATACTGAAATAGATCGTGATCTTTTATCTGGTTTTCTTTCTGCTTTTTCGGGATTTATAAAAGAGATTAGCCAATCCGATATAAAATCCACTGCCACTGAAGATTTTAAATATTTCTATACAATTGTAGGATCTTTAATTATTGTAGTATGTGCTGATTTGGAAGATGATGATGCACATATAAATTCAAAAATTAATAGCATTAGGGCTAAATTCATTGATGAATATGGGATGGTTTTTGAAGGTGGGGCTTGGGATGGAGATCGTTCGGTTTTTGACAGATTTGAAAAAGCTATTGATAATGTGATATTAGGTGCAGTTAAGGTATCTATTATAGGTTATGGAGGGGTTGGGAAGACAACGCTACTACATTTAATATGCGGTAAAGATATTGACTTAGAATACGTTCCTACCATAACTGCTGATATAGCCAATTATGAGAGTCCTGAACTTGGAAATCTACCAGTTATTTTCTGGGACTTTGCTGGTCAGCGTCAGTTTCACTCATTATGGAGAAGTCTATTAGAAGGGACTCACATTGCACTTTTAGTATTAGATTCTACATTTGAGAATTTAAATGCATCAAAGGAAATCATAAGTGATATCTTAGGAAAATATCATAAGGATACATTGATAATTGGAATTGCTAATAAACAAGACCTTCCTAATCGGCTCACTCCCGAATTTTGTGAGAAAATTCTCTTCCAACCTGAGAATCTTCCTTCACCGATTAAAGTTCATGGCATGATTGCAATTAATCCAAATTATAGAGAAAAAATTTTTGCCATATTAAAAGAAGCAATCAATCAGATCTATTCTCAAAAATAGACTTTTAAAGATTAATTTTTTAAATCTAAAATGTGTATCAAAAATTTTGTATGTAAGTAAGCAGCAAAAAATTCGAGAAAATCTCTAATTTGAGGATTAAAATAATTTAATAAAAATTTTAACTTTTCAATTACTTAAATCTAATAATTTAAAATTTTTAGTTATCATTACATGGTGGATAAATTGTTCAAATATAAAATTGAAGATCTCCAAATGACTGATGGTAAAAATGGAATTAAAAAATTGATATTACCAGAGTTAATTGAAGAAGAAATAAACATAATTGATCCAATAGTCGCACCTACATCTGGTTTGAGAATTCAAATATATGATATCCTTGCCGACGATCAATACTTCTTAACTAATCGAAAGCTCTTCTTATTCCTACGAGTTGCAAAAGCAATTAGTGACAAATTCAAAGAGATTAAAAATGGCCAGAATTTAAAGGTTCTAATTGTTACTGATGATAGACCAAGCAAAGATATCCTCCTAAATTATATTTCACAAATTTTTGCATATGATGGATATGAAATTTATTACCAAGACGATTTTCCAGGGGAGTCTAAAGTTTCATCCCCTTATGGTGCAGCATCAGTAGCATTATATGATGACATTGATCTTGTGATTGTACTTACGGCAAGTCATAATGATTTATCTTGGAATGGTATAAAATTTTATATTGAGTACCCTATTCCGATGTCAGGGGATTTATTTAAGCAAATTTCTGAACTAGCAAAAAACTATAAAGAAATTTATTTTAAAACTGATTTTAAGCCAATACTCACGGATGCCATTCAAAGAAATAATGAATATGTGAAAGGGATTTTGGCTGATGTATTGGAAATAAAAAGTTTGAAGAATAGAAATATAATAATCTGGCCATATTTAGGTGAAGCACGTGGCATCGTAAATTTATTTAAAGATTATGGAGCAAATGTAATTTTAATAAATGAAGAAATAAATCCCCCTAATCCCATCAAAGTGATTAAGGAGGAAAAGTTGCAGAAAGTAATGACTGAATCCAACTCAAATTTAGCGCTATTGCTTGATGCTGATCGCGACAGAATTGCTCTTTATGTGAAGCGAGATGATCAGTATTTCATATATATCCCAAATGAAATTTATTCTGCCATGCATAACATTTTAGCTAAAGATTTCAATAAAAAAATTATCAATATCCGGACGATTCCAACTGACTTAAGAAGTGATGATACTAGCTTTATGAATATTTTGACTGGCGTGGGCTATAAACATTTAGGAGTGATATTATATTTTCTAATGGGAATAGAAGTTGAAAAGTCTAAGATTGATACTGCCATCCTTTATATGCAAGGAGATAATAAAGAATTGATAAAAATAGACAATCCTATCCCATTGAACCAAAAGATTATTGATTTAATGGAAAAACAACATTTAGAGGAAAGTCAATTTGTCACAGTGATGTGGGAAGAATCGGGAGGGCATACGATTAACATTTTAAATGTATCAAGAAATTCAGATACAAGAGAATTTTCTTTTTCTTCCCCTTTACCTTTAATAGCTGATAAATATCCGGTTCCTGCTTTAGTACTAATTACTGAACTTATTTGCAGAGGATATATTATATCTCAATCAATCGATTGGTCAATAATGGGAATAAATCAAACAATACCGGCAACTGATGAGGAGAAAGTAAAGATTATGAAAAATTTTGAAAGAAATCATAATAAAACTATAGAAATAAAAGATAAACACTATAGTGTACAAGCTTTATCTGATAATAATAATATGATAGATATCTACCAATTAAAAAGTAAAGATTCCACGCTATACTTTCGCCCCTCGGGTACAGGACCTGAAGTTAGATTTTATATTTTTGGAAAACGAGATACCTATTTAAATGAAATTGAAACTGTTATGGATAATGTAAAAAATAATTATTAATCATAGTTTCAATTTTTAAAGATTTTCTTTAAACTTATATACAGATCAATGTTTGGTTAAATTATTCTAATTGAACGATCCCTGGAATAATAATATAATCATTTTCTTTTCTTAACAACCCTTTTTCTTGTAGTCTCTCTATAGTCCATGTTATTTTATACTCTTCCCAATTAAGACCTTGAATAAAATCTTCGTTTTTCATAGGTTTTTTGTTAATAGCAAATTTTAAAAATTCCTTATCGTCATCTTTAAGAGAAACATCGTTAAACAAGAAAAAATCATAATCCCCTATTTTAATTATTTCATAAATAAGTCGTAATTCCCATAATTGTTCCAACGTCTTTTTTAACATTTCTTCTGGTACATTTTCTAATTCTTGCTCAATATATTTTTTAATTTTTTCATATTGAGAAATTCCTCCATTAATTAAAGAAAAATTTTCATGATAGTTTAATATTTCTTGAGAAACTAAATCTTGCAAATCCGGACTTTCAGTTTCTAGCAATTCTTCAACTTCTTTATTAATTGTTGATTCTGTTGGCATAATATTATCTAAAGCGTCTATAACATCGGTCATTTCTTCAGTTCCCTTCTTTTTTTCTATTTCTAATGCTTTCTGTGGGGAAGGAAGCACTTTTACGGATGGTATTTCTTTAAACTTGATTTCTTCAAGGACTTCCTCCTTATCTGGCTCAGAGATTTTCTCATCAAAAATTTGTTTCTCTTTTACTATTTTTGTTTTAAATTGAAGCTCTCTTTCTTTCTTTTTTTCGTATTTTCTCTCTTCTTTTATTCTCTCTTGCTGAATTTTATTTTCAATTAAAGTATTCCATTTGATCCTTTCATTACTCTCACCAAAATTCTTAACTTTTATAACCTCATCTTCCATAGAGATAATTTCTCTGTTAATTAATTCAGTTAGTATTTTTTTAGCATAATCTTGTTTCCATTGGGTTAATTCCATTAGTTTATGAAGAGTCAAGGGATCTTCATCATAGGCAAAACTTAATACTACTTTTTCGGGGGTGGATAACACTATTTTTTTTTCCTCATCAAACACTATAATTTGAAACTGAGGGTTTATTTCTATAATATCACTTATAAGATTAGTTTCTTTCATTACACTTAAGACGGGGATGAAATCCTCATCTTTTATATTTTTTATAGTTGAAAATGCATAATATTTTATTCTTTGGATAGGTACAAAAGTAAATTCACTCAAGTTGTGTTCATCCATGAGATACATAAATTTACGAGACATTTTATCATAGAACATACCTGTTCCCGCATCATAGACTTTTTCCTTATCTTCATAAGTTTCTGCATCAAATGATTCCAGTATTGAAATTGCATTCTTAAGCTCTTTTATATCTAATATTCGTTGTTTTTCAGTTTTGGGTAATGCCGATTTAAATTCTGAGAAAAATGAATCGTATTCAGATTTAGCTTTTTTAATTAGATCCTTCTCAGCTTCAGAAAATGTATAATCATCTTCATAGAATTTTACTTTTCTTTTAACAATTCTTTCGAGATAATCTTCAGTTTTAGTGATTAATTCAAAAACCTTTGTTAACTTCTGTCTTAATATGCTTTTTTTCTCTTCGACTACATATTTATCAATTAATTCTTCAATTTCTTCCTTTTTTTTTATTCTTCTTTTTCTCAATTTTTCTCTTAGAGAAAAAATACCTATTAATCCAATAAAACAAATTTGAATAATAATTATCATAACCATAATTTTCTGCTCAATTATTTATTTGTTTGCTTTTAATATTTATTTAAAATTTAATTATCTATTTTGAATTATCCCAGGGATAATAATTTCGTTGTTTTCAATTCTTAAAATACTTTTTTCTTGAAGAGTTTTCATAGTTTTTAAAATTTTTTCCTCATCCCAATTTAATCCTTGTATAAAATCTTCCTTAAACATAGGTTTCTTGTTAATAGCAAATTGAATGAATGTTTTTTCATCCTCTGTTAGTGACAATTCATTAAAAAGGTAAAAATCATAATCTCCAATTTTATATATGCCATGTATCATCTGCAATTCTATTAGCTGTTCAAGTACAGATTTTATCAAATCATCGGATATTTTTCCTAACTCCCGCTCAATAAATCGCTTTATTTTTTCATATTGAGACAAACCTCCATTAATCAACGTGAATTTTTCATGATAACTTAATATTTTTTCAGGGATTAATTCTTCAAGATTGGAAATTTCTTCTTCTAGTAGATCTCCTTTTAATTCTAATTTTTCTACCGATTTCGCGGGCGCTATTATGTCAAGGGCCTCCATGGCTCCGATTAAATCATCCTTGTCCTTAATATCTTGTTCTTCCTTAAGTTTATCTTTACTAGTGACCTCTTCTGGTTTAATTTCTCCTTCAAGTTTTGGTAATTTTTTTATTGCAGGTTTTTGCTTGAATTTAATTTTACTTGGCTCTTGTTTTAATACTTTTTCAGAGTCAGACTCTTTTGAGATAACTGCTTCTTCAACCTCTCCTAAGCGTTCTTTCAGCTTTGCGGCTCTTTCTAACTGTTGTTTACGTTTTTCCTCTTCTTTTTTCTTCTCTTCTTCTATTTTATTTTGAATTATTTTGTTCCAATTTCTCCGTTCCTCCACACTTCCAAAATTCTCAACTGTAATTTTTTCATTTTCAAACTTAATGAGACCTTTATCCTTTAAACCTTCAATAATTTTATTGGCATAATCCTCTTTCCAATCAGTTAACTCTATTAATTTTTGATTAGTAAGTATATCTTCTTCATAAGCAAATGTTAAAAGAACTTTTTCAGGGAAAGTTAAATCTAATTTCTCCCCATTATTAAATACAATGATTTGAAACGTAGGATTTATTTCGATTAAATTACGCAAAAGTTCTGTATCTTTCATTACGTTTAAAATAGGTAAAATGTCATCGTTTTTTATATTCTTGATATTTGAAAAAGCATAATATTTTATCTCGTGGATAGGTATAAAATCATATTTGTTCAGATTATTTTCATTTATGATAGAAAGGAACCGGCGCGACATCTTATCATAAAACATACCTAATCCCGCATCATATTCCTTAGGTTTTGCCTCATAAGATTCTTCATCAAAAGTTTCGAGCATTAATATCGCACTTTTAAGCTCTTTCATATCCTGAACTCGTTCTTTCTCTGTTTTAGGCATTGCTGATTTAAAGTCTGAAATAAAAGTATTATATTCCATCTTAGCTTTACTAATTAATGCTTCTTCACTTTCTTTAACTTTGAGTTGACTTTTAGCAACCCTGACCTTTTTCTTTACTGTATCCTCGATATATGCTTCAGTTTGAGCAATCATTTCAGTTATTTTTTCTAATTTTTGTTTCATGGGCTCTTTACTTTCTTCTCTTACATATTTTTCTAATGCCACGTCTAATGACTTTTCTTTTTCTTTTTTTCTTTTTATTACTTTTATCTTGCCGAAAAAACTACGATAACGAAACACTAGTAAAAGAATGAGAATTATAATGGATGCAAGAATAATCAGCATAATAAGGAGGATTGCCATCTTTATCTAACTTCGAGTTAATTCATTCTTTCTTATTTTAATAATTAAATTAAAATTATAATAATTTTATCATTATTTAATAATTTCATATTGGGAATCTAAAATTAAATTTTAATTGTAAGTAAATACTTATTAAATTATTATAAAAATCATAAATTAACTCCTTATTGAGAAAATATGAAGTTTCAAGAGAAGATAATAAATGATAGCATTCTCGAAAAAATGAATTTAGAGAATGTCTTCAAAATTTTTAATGATAATGTATTTGCTATGTTGAACCAAGAAGAAATCGAATTTTGTCAAGAACTCCAAACATTTTGCTTAGAGTTAGAATCAAAAATAGACAAATCTCAAGATGTTTACGTACTCTTTCCTGAATTAGGGAAAAGTGGATATATGCAAAGAATTAATAAATGGAAAGATTTCACCCCTTATGGTATGAAGAAGGAGATACTAATGGCAACACATTTATCCCTCTTAGATCCCCAACTTGAACTCGCTCGTTTAGCTAGTGGAATTTTATGTGGTAATCCTACATTTCATTATTTCCACCACGGGGGTCAAAATGATGCCATATCGAAAGTTCAAGATGAATTGATGTCTGGCCAAAAAATTGGATGCATTGGTATTACTGAACCAAAACGGGGTTCTGATGCAGTAAATATGACTATGACATGTAAAAAAGTTGATGATGGTGTTATATATAATGGAGAAAAAGTCTATACTACCAATGGACCTAAAGCAGATTATATTTGCTGCTACGGAGTATATGATAAAGAACATCCAAGACAAACAATGGTACAGTCTATGATAAAGCGGGAATTTGGATTTGAAACGAGAAGACTAAACATTTCATCAGTACCTCGAGTTCATATTGCGCATACCATTATGAACAATGTGAAAGTCCCTAAAGAATATATTTTAGCGGATGATGGAGACGGTTATATTAGATTATTCGAAGGATTAGTCCCCGAACGCCTTGGTATCATGGGGAGTGGAATTGGGATCTGTTGGGGAGGGCTTATTTACGGTATAATTTATACGAATTTACGTAAACAATTTGGGCAAGAAGTGATAAAGTTCGAGGGTGTTGGCTTTGGATTAGCTGATCTATTATCAAAGACTACGGCTGCTACATCATTAGCCCTTCAAGCTGCCACTATATATGATGAAAAAATTTTATTTGCAGAAAAACCTAGTAAGGTTGCAGAAAAATGGGTAGCAGGCGTATCTTCACAGGGAAAGTATTCTGTATCTAAACTTACTCACGAGATTTGTTATGAAGTGCAACAACAAATGGGAGGAATAAGTGTAACTGACAATACTCCTATAGATGAGTATATGGACACGAGTAAAATAGAAGAAGTTATCGGAGGAGCCCGCAACATTCAACTATTTATTATCCAAAATTTATTAAGAAGATATAGAAATATCCTCTAAAATTTTTTTTCCTTTTTTAAATATTCAAATTTCATCAATTTTTTACTGAAAAAATCACTTGATCTGTCTAAATAAGATTTCCTCCTTTTTTTTTGAACAACCTCACTTCTCATATTGGTTAATAAGAGGTAATGAGCAAAATAGACTAATTTTACTGAACTTCTAGTATTTATATATTTTAGAATACTATATCTTTTTAATTTCAGAAATATATTTACGAAAATAATATGGTAATATCTGAAAACGAATATAATGATGTAATAATTGGAAAATGTCCGGTATGTGGAAGATATTTAACAAAAGAATATGGATATAAAGGCAGAAAGATTCTAAATTACACAACTTGTGTGGTATGTAATGAGCTTTATTGTCTTAAATGTGCGAATTACAAATTATGTCCCACTCATTTTTCAGTTCTTAGTCCAAAGCAGCAAAGAAATCTCATTTCTTATTATGAGCGTACGTTATTGATGAATAAAATAGCATTTTATGTATCAATTCCAATATTTGTATTTTTAGGTGTTATAATTGTTATAGTATGGATGGATCTACTGATTACACTAATCTTTATGCCTTCTTGGGCAGGCTTCTATTTTGGCTCAAATTATTATTTTACTTACTTGTATAAAAAAAAAGCTAATAAATTATCTCGACGTACAATAAACTAAAGACAACTTTTAAAAAAGGTATAGGTAAAACCCATTTTCCGAAATATATAAGAAGAGAAATTTTTATTCATATACACGAGGATTTAAACAATTAAAATATTCCTAATTTTTCATCATTGTATTCCTTAGAAATTACTACACAAATTAAAACTGGCCTAAACCAAATTTGATTGTATTTTTAAAGTAATTTTTTTTACACATCATATACAATCTCATATCTCATCCAGTTTTTTCTGAGGATTCTTAGAAATTTTGCCGAATAGGATTTCTTTGTTTTTGTGTACAAATTTCCATCCAATCCCGGGAATTTCTTTAAGAGGACCTTCTATATCTTTAGGATTTCCTGTTCTTGTATATAAAACTTCTGTTTTACTTATAGCTTTTATAACTCTATATGGAGTTTTAAATTTTTCGATTAGTGCTTTAGCTTTTTTAGGGCCAATATCTATAAAACCTTCCACGATAAAAGTCCTTCTATGCTCAACAGACATTTCTTTCGGTGCTTTTCTTGATAATAAAGGCATATCATCTTTTATTTGTTCCCGATAAGCAATTCTTTCGATCACTATAACAGTATCTTCTATATTCCTCGTTGGAATTACAGCGATGCCTAATTTATAAGATATAAATGAAAGCGCTCCATAAATGGAAGAGATTCTCATCCCAGTATTTTCAAATACTTCATCGTTCAAGCCTTCTAGGATAAGAATGGGGCAAGGATAGGTTTCTTTTAACCTTAAAAGTTGTTCAAATAAGCGATTATCCATGATAGAGGTCACGAAATCAAAGCCTTCTTTCCTTTCTATTGCTACATCTTTAGATATAATTATATCTGCGATATCTAATTGTTTTGATTCATAATTTATTATATCTTTCTTCTTGTCTAACAACTCTTTTAATTTTCCTTCTCTATGATCCACAATAATTTGAAGAATTTTAGTTTGGTTTGACATAATACTTCAGAATAAAAATTATTTCAATACATTTAACTAGTATTTTCTCCGCAATCTTTAAAAATAAAAAAATTCCTTATTTGAGGTTTATCATCTCATAAAATTAATATAATTTAATCTTCTACGATTTGAATTTCTTGTTTTGTTTCAGATGCAAATATAGGCGGTAAACGAGGGCTGGTTTTCAAATAATTGATAAAATTTTCAAATTTATATAATTTATTATGCAAAATAATGAACATCAAGGAAGTTGCGCCAATGATTTCTGTAATTTGTATAATGGGGTTAGTTAAAAGTGTATGAAACCAATGAGAAATTGGATCGTGAACAATTATAATCTCATATTCTATAAATGGATAAAATATTGGAATACCAGGCAAATCTAATAATAAATGAATTATAATACCAATTAAAAATGGATAAGCTACTTCTTTATTCCCTTTAGTTATTAAGAAAAGAATACTAAAACTTAAAAAAGCAAACAATAATGTATGGAAATAAAAGCGACCACTTCCTAAACCTGAAAAAAGAATGGTTTTATCAATGATGTCTGGAAACATCGAACCAATAATTAAAGAAAGTCTATTTATACGATACTTTTTCTTTAATCTAGGAATCTCAAATAAAAGCAACGGAACTGCTACGTGAAATAGTGGAAAAATTTATATCCTCTCTCTAAAGCTTTCTAAAATATATTATAAATCAAGTAAATTAAATTAAAAAAATAAACTATCAAATATATAATTATCAAAAAGGTTATAATTTCAATAGATGCTTTTAAAGACTTTTTAATTAAATCTTTATAAGGTATGATCCTTATTGCTTGTTGGTAATATCCTAATCTTCTGAAAATTTCCATTATATTTACAGTTCCATATCCTTGAGAGATATTTTCGTAATTTAGATCAATGCTAACATTATGGAATAAATTCATTAATTCTTTATATGATATATTTGGAGTATATTCTTTTAGTAAAGCAACTAAACCTGATGCCAAAGCAGCAGAAACACTAGTTCCTGAAAATCTAATGCGACGCTTATTTGATATAGGAATTTCTATTTTTGAACCTGGTAAGCATATATTAGGCTTTAGTCTATTATCTAAAGTTGGACCTCTTCCACTATAATACGCAATTGTCATTTCCTTTGTAAGTGATCCTATTGTTAAAACTTTTTGAGCAGCTGCAGGACTTCCAATTGTATATGATTCAGGACCAAAATTTCCAGCGGGACATAGAATTATAAAGTCCTTATCAACAAGGAGATTACATGCTATTGACAAAATATCATTCCCATCAGAGGATTCTAATGTAGTTAATGGTATTAAAATAATATCTAATTTAATGCCATTTTTAAGAATAAAATCAAATACTTCCAAGATATTTGAAAAATAGTATTCTTCTTTTATATTGGAGATATCAAAATCATATATTTTAGCATTTGGAGCAATTCCAATTACTATTTCGTTATCATCTAAAAATTGATTTCCTATTAAATTAGCCATTAGCGTGCCATGGCTAACTTTATCGTTAGTATTTTTATTGTTAATTTTCGCCTCTCCATTGGATTGCTGATATTTATTCATGATTATATTAGCGAGTGGATCAAATTCGGGATTTATTCCATCATCAATAACTCCAATTACTACATTGTTTCCTGTATACGGAATTTTTGCTTTCCTATAACTACTTAATCCAATAATTTCAATTACGTCTAGCATTGAGAGATAAAGTTTTTGGTCTTCCTCAATTTTAATCACTAAATCATCGCTTTTTATCTCTTGAATTTGAATTTCATTTAATGATACAGCAATCGAGGGAATAATATCAATGCTTTTAATAATCTTTAAATTTTTGTGCTTGCTAATGAAAAGTTCTCTTTGTTTTGTATTTTGAAACGAAATGATCGTCTTGTATTTTTGGTCCTTTTCAGTTTTAATATCAAATACTTCTAAAAATTGGGATTTTAACTTATTGTTAATCTTCTGAGCGAAAAGTGGATAAAGCTTTGGATTAGTTATCATAGCATTTAATAAAAATTAATCAAATTTATATTCTTTCAGCACTTCATCAACTTCATAATTCTCATGAACAATTTTTGAGATAGCGGATACCAGTTTAGTCGGATCCTCTGCTTGAAAAACGTTTCTCCCAAAAGCGACTCCTGCTCCACCTGCTTGGATGGAATCATGAGCTAATTGTAATAATTCAGGAATAGTGTCCATTTTAGGACCTCCCGCTATAATTACGGGAACTGGGACACTACTTATAATGTATTTAAAGCTGTCTATATCTCCTGTATAATTAGTTTTTACGATATCTGCTCCGAGCTCTGCTCCGACTCTCACTGCAATATTTACAACCTCGGGATCGTTTTCATTTTTAATTTTTTTACCTCTTGGGTACATCATTGCTAATAAAGGCAGACCCCATTCTCGACATGATTCAGAAACTTTATGGGCATCAATAAGCATCTGCGGTTCATCATCTGCGCCTATATTAACATGTATGGAACATGCATCTGCCCCCATCTTTAGGGCCCTTTCGACAGTACACACTAATACTTTACAATTGGGATCGGGAGCTAAACTCGTGGCACCCGATAAATGAATAATCAGACCAATATCTTTCCCATACTCTCTATGACCAGCTCCAACCATCCCAGAATGCTCTAAAACTGCATTAGCACCACCTCTCGCAACTTTATCCACCATTTGAGCAATATTTTCTAAACCCTTAATAGTACCGATGCTCATTCCATGATCCAAAGGTATAATAATAGTTCTTCCCGTATCTCTATTCATAATTCTTTCTATTCTAATCCTTTTGCCCAAATTGCCTGTTTTAACCATAAAACCACTTGATATTATTAATTTCTAGTTTCTTTATTGTTTTAATTCACTAATTTAACCATTAATAATGATAATTATAATTTGAATTTATTTAAAAATTATAATATCTTTAGAAATAAACTAAATCATCATTCTGACATATTTTAGAATAAAATAAGAAATGTCTAATAATGATTGGTTTAGACAATTTTAATATTAAAAGAGAAAGATATCTTATTAATTTAAAAAACTTACCATGGTCTCTTAATGAAAGAATTCCTCGCAATTTCTTGCTTTTCAGGATGGTCTTCATTAAAATGAGTTCCTCTACTCTCTTTACGAGACATCGCACATCTTATTATAATTTCAGCAACCATCGATAAATTCCTTAATTCAACTAGATTTTTATCAATTTGATAATTCCAATAATATTGATCTATTTCTTCATAAAAAAGATTCATTCTCTTAAGCGCGCGTTTTAACCTCATATCGGATCTTACAACTCCTACTAAATTCTGCATAGTGTATCTAATTTCATCCCAATTTTGAGTAACAATAACTCCTTCTGATGAGGGTACAGCATCTCCAATTTCCCATTCTTCAAATTTTCTTAGTTTAAGTTCTTTAATTTCGTTAAAAATCGTAGAAGCACATTCATTTGCACAAACGAGACCCTCTAATAATGAATTACTTGCTAAACGATTTGCTCCATGAAGCCCTGTACATGCGGACTCTCCAATAACATATAAATTCTTAACATCCGTTTTTCCATTAATTTCTGCAACCACCCCTCCACAACAATAATGAGCTGCTGGAACAACTGGAATAGGTTGTTTTGTGATATCAATATTAAAGTTCAAACAGTTTTCATAAATCCCCGGAAAATGTTTTTTTATAAAATCAGAATCTCTATATGAAGCGATATCTAACAATACATGATCATCGCCGGTTTTTTTTAATTCTGCATCAATAGCTCGGGATACTGTATCTCTTGGCGCCAAATCTCTGAGAGGATGATATTTTGCCATGAATTCTCTTCCTTTTAAATCTTTTAAAATAGCACCTTCACCTCGCATTGCTTCAGTAATTAGGAAATTTTTCGCAAAAGGATGATATAGACAAGTAGGATGAAATTGAAAAAATTCCATATTTGAGATCATAGCACCTGCTCGGTAAGCCATAGCAATTCCATCTCCAGAGGCAACATCGGGATTAGTTGTGTAAAAATAAATTTTTCCGGCACCTCCAGTTGCCAAAATAGTAGCCTTAGCGCTTATATTGTTTATTACTTGGGTTTCTTGATCTAAAACATAAGCACCATAACATTTTAAATTTTTCGCGTATAAATTTATAGCACATTGTTTTTCCCAGATATCTACGTTATTTAAATTTTTAACTTTTTTGATTAATTCTTCCTCAACGCTTTTTCCAGTAAGATCATCTACATGAAAGATCCTACGCTCTGAATGTCCTCCCTCCTGACCAAGTTGATACTTTCCCTTATTATCTTTATTAAATTTTATCCCTAAATCGATTAAATCTTGAATTCTTAATGGAGCTTGGGAAATAATTTTTCTAACAACGTCCTCTTTGCATAGATCGTCTCCAGCAACCAAAGTATCTTGGATATGTTTTTCAAAACTGTCCTGTTCTTCCCAAACACAGGCTATGCCTCCTTGGGCATGATAAGTATTACAATCTTCCAATTTTTCTTTAGTAATAATTAAAATATTGATATCTTCAGATAAATCGTTTAATTTAATCGCTAAGATTAATCCGGAGATCCCTCCTCCTATGATTAATACATCAGTTTTATGATTCAAAGAGAATACTTTCTTTTTTATTTATTGAGATAATAAGAAATTATGAAAGTTTGCTTTCTTTTTTTAATTAAAATTGTATAATTCTTTTTTCTTTTTTATTTTTAACAAAATTTTTTTTTTAATTAATGTATTTTCCTAATAGATATGTATGGGAAGGATTAGAAATGTCTTATTTTTATGTAGCGGGAACACATCAAGAAGTCCTGGAGCAGAATATATTGCAAAATGGTTAAAAGAAACAAAATTTAAAGAGAATTTAAAAGACGTAAATTTTGATTCTGCTGGACTTTATAATTATTTTAAAACACCCCGAGAGGGAACGGCTAAGTATCTTAACGATAAAGGTATTGATTTCAGTGATTTTGAGGGTAAACAAATTGATGAAGACTTAATATTTAAACAGGATTTAATTCTTGGTTTCGAAGAGCAGTGGCACATAAAGAAATTTAAAAGAAAATTTAAAAATATTAAGAATCTTAATGAGAAAGTCTACTTATTATTTGATTTTATTGGAGAAAAAGATAATATTGAAATTCCAGACCCAATTGATTTTGAATCAGATGAATATCAAAAAGTTATGGAAAAAGTTGAGTTTGGAGTCGAAAAAGCATTAAAAAAAATCATTGAAATTAATAAAAAAGTTGAGGAAAATAATTAAAAAAAAGATTTTGAAAGTACTCTTTATTTGTATGGGTAATACCGCAAGAAGTCCCGTCGCTGAATATTTAGCTAAAGGTTTAAAAGAACAATTTAAGGAAGACCTTAAAGATGTAACTTTTGATAGTGCTGGATTTTTTAATGCGTTCTCTTATATGCAACCTGAATCTCGGAGTTACCTTCATTCAAAGAAGATAGACGATTCAGACTTTAGACCTAAGGTTATAGATAGAACTTTATTAGAAAAGGCAGATCTCATTCTAACGATGGAAGATTCTCATTCATTAGATATTAAAAGAACTTATGGTAATGTAAAGGATATCGATAAAAAAACATATACATTAAAGGAATTTAGCGGAGAAGTTAAAAATTTGGATATAATTGATCCCTACTATACAAGTTCAAATTTTTACGCAAAAATACTCGAAATTATTAATAAGTATGTTGAATTGGCAGTAAAAAAAATAATCCAAATTAATAATCGAGTAAGTTAATTTTAAAAAGTAAATTGTTAGAAAAATGAGTGAATCTAATAAAATTTCAAATGTGCTTTTTATCTGCTATGCTAATACTTGCAGATCTCCTGCTGCTGAGTATTTTGCTAAAGGTTTAAAACAAACTAAATATAAAAAGGAGTTAAATGATGTAAATTTCGATTCAGCAGGCTGGCATATTGCGTTTGATTATGCTCAACCTGAAACTATAAATTATGTCCAATCTAAAGGGCTTGATATCTCTAATTTTCGACCAAAAGTCATTACACGTGAATTGTTAAAAAAGCAAGATCTTATAATTGGAATGGAAAAATACCATCTCGTAAAAATAACAAACAAATTTAGAGATTTGAAAAAATTTTTAGACGGAAAATTATTTACTCTTAAACAATTTAATGGAGCATCAAAAGAGGAATCCTTAAATATTCCTGATCCGTATAGGACGGGAGTAGAAAACTATAATAGAATATTAAAGATTGTTGAAGAGAATGTAGAAAAATTAGTAAGAAAAATTATTGAAATAAATAGATTCAAATAGAACTCATTTTTTTCTCATTTCAAGTATATTATTTTGATTAATCTTGTTACTATCATTTTAGGTAAAAATAAATAGTACTTTTTAGATTTATTTATATAGGATAATTCTCGTTAAAAATTTACATTGTTAATATAATTTAACAAAAATCTAAATGGTTTTGGCTATCTGAGAATGTTAAAGGCATTCTTTATTACTCATGGTGAAAATGGTACTCTCTTATATGAGAAGGTTTTCTTTCTAGAATTAAATGATAATAATTTGGAAATATTTTATAGCTTTTTAAGAGCCTTAAAGAGTTTTACTTCTGAAATTTTAGTCGATGGTTCTAAAGAATTAAAATCAGTGAATTTAGGAGATTACAATGTTAAAGCAAAAAATATCCCAGATCTTAATTTGGATGTTATTCTGGTTATCGATAAAGAAGATCATAAAATATCTAATAAAATTTTCCCTCCTATAATAGAAATTATTAGGGAAAATAAAGAAATATTTCTTAAAACGGATAATAATTTAGATTTATTCAAAAAGTTTGATGAACAAATAAATAATCTAATCCTCACAAGTAAAAAAACAGTTGATGCTAAAATATTAGAGAATAAAGATGATGTCTTTAAATCTATATGGACTCAAAAGGGAGCAATCTCAACAAAATTGCGTGATAATCTGGTGAAACAAAAGGAAAAAATCATTATAAAGATGCAAAATGAGGATAATTACATAAATAAACTTATTCTTCTAGAAAGTCTAATGAAGATTTTAGAAAAACTTAATGAGAAAGATGAATTTATTAAATTCCAAAAAGAGACAGAAAGATTAAGCAATGAAATAAAAAATAGAAAGATTAAGTTATCATATTATTTAAAATTAACAAAAGAAGCTTTAAAATATAAAGATTATAATAGCGCATACTCAAATTTATATTCCTTTAGTGCAAAACTTAAAAATATGGCAAAATCACAAATCCAGAAGAAATATCAAATTCTCGCTCATAAATTGGCGCATAAAAAAGAAATTCCTAAAATTGAGCTTTCTCAAGCAATATCTGAAATATTAATTTCTCCAGATAATATTGATGAATACTTACCTTAAGGATTAATAATTAAAACTAGCATTTTCTCTCTATAATGATCCTTTAAAATTTCAGTTTATAATCAATTTTTTCCTTCAAGATAAATTTTTAAAGAAAATTTTTTATTATTGATTTAAATTTTTTACTTTTTTTATAGGGATAATTCATGAATAAAATTACAGTGAATAATACTATCGTGGAAATCTTAGTTAAAGATATTAGAAATGTTGATTTTGATGCAATTGTAATCCCTTCAAATACCAGACTCCTCCCAAGTGGTAAATTAAGATGTGAAGTATTGCGAGAGGCCGGAGCTAATGTACAGATGGAATGTAATAAAATAATTAATAAAGTTGGTATTATTGGAGTGGGTGCAGCAGTAATAACTTCAGCAGGAAACCTGAAATCAAAGCACATTATTCATACAGTTGGTCCGCAATTAGGCCAAGGAAAAGAAGGAAAGAAAATTATGTTGTGTACTTGGAATTCATTAACTTTAGCAGATGAGGCTGGGTTAAAATCTATTGCGTTTAGTCCAGTTTCTCTAGAGAATTTGGGTTTTAATGCAAAAATTTGTGCCAATGTTATGATTCCTACGATAAAAAAATACTTATTACAAAAAAACAAGAATTTAAAACATATTGGAATCGTTTTGACCGAGTTACCAGAATATAAAGATTTTGAAAATGTAATTGAGAGTTATTCAAATTAGCTATACTTTTGTCTATGATTAATTTAAATTTACTCTATTCTTTTAGTTTTTCTTTCAATTGTTCTATTTTCTCCTTAAACATTTCTATATAGTCTTCTTGTCCTTTTTGCTGGAGAATTTCTAAAATTTCTTCATAAATTTTTACAGCTTCATTAAATCTGCCTTGGAACTCATAAATTTTGCCAATATTATTAAGATCACTCGCTTTACTCATTGAATCTCCAATTTGATCATCAATTTGGAGAGTTTCTTTATATATATCGAGAGCCTTCTCATAGTTATTTTGTATTTCAAATATTTTTCCTAAATTACTGAGACTTGCTGCCTTATTAGCTAAATCTCCCGCTTGCTCGTAAAGTTTAACGGCATTTTCATAATTTTCAAGCGCAACTGTAATATCTTCCATTTGTAAATATATTGAACCAATTTTAGTTGAAAGTAAAGCAACTTTCGAGAAATCACCAATTTCTTCTGCTATGGTCAATCCGATTTTATATTTCTCTAAAGCATTATTAAATTCACCACGTGAAGCATAAATCATTCCGATATTATTAAGATAGATGATCTTCATTAAGGGATCTCCTAATCTTTCTTCAATTTGTAATGCTTCTTCATATTTCTTGATTGCTT
This sequence comes from Promethearchaeota archaeon, assembly GCA_048941265.1. Taxonomy (GTDB): domain Archaea; phylum Asgardarchaeota; class Lokiarchaeia; order Sigyniarchaeales; family SOKP01; genus LW40-45. The sequence continues at coordinate 24,565 of JBHLNT010000001.1, read as the reverse complement.
CCTCAAGATTACCTTTAGCACGATAGACTGAACCAACATTATTGAGACATCCTGCTTTCTTTGCGAGGTCGCCCAGTTGCTCTGCGATTAAAATAGTTTCCTCATATTTTTCCATAGCAGCATCATAATTTTGATGTTCATCATAAATCCTGCCAATATTATTGAGTAAAATAATTTTTCCATAAAGATCCCCTAATTGATCTACAATATGGAGAGCTTCCTCATAATTCTTAAGTGCTTTATCAAAATTTGCACGTGCTCCATGTATCATTCCTATATTATTAAGAAGTGTTGATTTTAAGCCAAGATCTCCTAACTGTTCAGAATTACGTAAAGCTTCCTCATATCGCTTAAGTGCTAAATCATATTCCCCTCGTATTTCATAAATCCTGCCAATGTTGTTCAAATCTGCTGTCATTCCTGAAAGATCACCAATTTGATTACTTATCTTTAAGGCATTTTCATATTTTTCAAGAGCCTCATCATATTTACCTAACGTTAGATATACTGATCCTATATTGTTTAAATCTGTCGTTTTTCCAGATAAATTTTCTAGCTTTTCATCAATCAGAAGTGATTCATTGTAATTTTCTAAAGCTTTGTTATAATCTCCTCTTATAAGATTAACCATTCCTAAAAAATTGAGAAAAATAGATTTACTTGCTATATCATTGACAGATTCAGCCAAACTTTTACCTTTTTCTGAACACCTAACTGTTGCATCAATTTGTTTTAAAAAGTAAAATATTTGGCATGCAAGGTTATATTTTTCAGCTAAAGGTAAGTCTTGATATAGTATTTTGACCCATTCATGGAAAACGGGGATCTTTTTTACTGATTCTGTTAATTTTAAATGATTTATAGAAATATTAGATAATAGAATCTTCCATAATTCGTTTTTAATAATATTTGCAGTATTACTTTTTATTAAAAAGACGTCAAAATCTCCACTTACGCTAATTTCAGCTAAAAGACGCTCAGAGTGAGAAAGATGCGCTTTCGAAGTTAAATTATTTGTCTTATTAACTTTCATTATTTTTATCTGATCATCAAACGAATGTTCAATCCAAATTAATCTTGAAAGAAACGGTAATTCTTTTAACATAGGACCAATATCAAAATCATCACTCCCAGAATACCCCATTATCACTAGCGTACGATCTTTCATTAGATTATAAATTGCTGGTTTTTTATAGGGTTCTATGGCAAACGTCTCTCCTTCTTCCCGCTCTCGTCCTAATGCGCTAATGGTTGTTATTAACGATTCATGAGTCGACTCTCCAGTGATTATATTACGTTTTGAACCATGAATTTTGAATATGGGATATTTTTCTGTTTCTATTAACCTTCTCGGTTCCCGAAATGAAAGAAAATCTTCTTTTGTAATAATAGGATAAATGCTAAAATGTTGATTTTTTGGAAGGACATTAATTAACGCATGTTCAATTAAGTAATCAAAATTCGTCGTGATAACATAATGTCCTTTTTTAATAAGATGGGCTAAGAACAAATGGATGATATTTGGAGAGGTAATAAGTTCTAAATAGTCCATGAATTTTAACTCTTCATCGAAAATACTCTGTATTTTTTCAACAACAAGCTCATATCTCAACAAATCAAGAGATAATATATTTTCTAGTTCATCAGGAGGACCACAAAATCCCAATAACGATTTCACAATTTCTCTTGCAGAGGGCATATTTGTTGGAGCATCCATGGAAATTCCAGCTCCAGCTAAAAAAGTGAAATAGTTCTCAGGACGAAAAAGATCTGCTATTTTACCATGAAATGTCTCAAATAATTGGATATCATTCATATATCAATGCCATCTCTCTTTTTTAAATTTTTGAAATTTTTTTACTTTAAAGGTCGTAAAATGAATATTAATTAATTATTGCTCTATGATTAAATAATTTAACTAAAAATAAAATAAGAATTTAATAAAAAAAAGATATTCTCAATTGAGATAAATGTTTAGGGAAATGATCCGATAAAGGATGTGTGCATTGAAGAATTAAAGTTCTATTATAAATCTGTATAGATTTATTCCCATATTTATTTATCTATTAATTAAATTAGTGCTATAATCTATAGATAGGCTAATTTTAAAGTGTAGATAAAAAAAATTAAATTATATTTCATTTTGATTTTTCTTTTTATTTAAAAGTAGCTGAAAACTCACATTTTCTCATTTCAAAAGCTTATTTATTAGAAAAATTAAGTGTTAACTGGATTGAAATTCATGGATTAAGTTTTCTACTTAAATTTAAAATATTAGAAAATGTGCATCTCTGCGTAAATTACAATAAAAAAAAGTATTGGGGTCAAACAAGTCATTAAAAATTTGAAAATTTTTAATTATACCAAAAATATTACTAATTATTCAAAATTTGATGTTGTATAATTAAAAAATTAAAAACCAAATAAAATTTGAGAAAGGTTACTTAAATATGTCTGAATATGAAGGATTTGAACATCTTAAAATAGAATTGCCTACTGCAGTTGATGAGAAAGGTAATGTAATAAGAGAAGGGACTATTGATGGAAATTATGCTGTTATTTCTATTAATAGACCAGATAGATTGAATGCCTTAACTGAACAAACTGTCAATGAAATTTCTCGAGCTCTTAGAATTATGGAACTTGATGAATCCATCAGAGCAGTAGTTTTACGAGGTACTAAAGAAATTACGAAAAAACCCGCTTTTTCCGCCGGAGCTGACCTTAGTGCAATGGTGGATAGAAGACTAAGAATGAATGTTCCAATGCATATGAGTATCGCAATGAGAATAAGACATCGGGATTATGATGAGCTTGAACAATTTTCTAAGCCTTTAATTGCTGCTGTTGATGGATTTGCTTTAGGGGGTGGACTTGAATTAGTTTTAACATGTGATATTGTACTCGCCAGTGATAGGGCTATTTTTGGAACACCAGAGATCCATCGTGGCATTTTCCCTGCAAATGGAGGTATTACCAGACTTGCAGAGAGGATAGGAGTCAATAGAGCCATGCAAGTTGCTTATTTTGGAGAACAATTTGATGCGAAAACAATGCTTGAATGGGGCTTAGTAAATTGGATGGCACCTGCTGGCGATGAATTTGAAAAACTGATCCATGAGAAAGCAAAATGGCTTGGTGATAACCCAACAACCGCATTATTTATTATAAAGAAATGTGTTAAGTTCGGAACTAGATATATTCAATTGGGACTCATGATGGAACAAATGGGTTTTGGAATTAATAGTGCAAGCTTTGATTCAAAAGAGGGTGTTTCTGCATTCAATAGGAGAGTAAGATGTCCTGTTTGTGGTGGCAAAGGAAAAATGGAAGATGGAAGCGTATGTAAAAATTGTGGGGGAAGTAAAAGAGTAAAAGACACGCCTCACTTTAAAGGACTTTAATTTTTATAAATCCAATTGTAATTTCATTTAAATTTTTTTATATTTTTTAATTTATAGTCATTGTATTTTTTTGGATATATCGTTATAAAAAGGAATATATACAACTATTTTTATAGAATTATCAGATGCAGAATGTTGATATAGTCGAAGAAATTAACGATAAAAATTTTTATCTCAGAAAAATTTCTATTAAGGATACAGATTTCATTTATGAAAGTCTAAAAGCAAAGACTTTAACTAAATATTTATCACTGGGTCCTCTTATCTCCCGAGATCATGCTAAAAAGTTAACTAAGAATTATATAGATTACTGGAATAAAAATTTTCAATTTAATTATATAATTGAAATAAGAGAACATAATCAAAAAGGTAAACATATTAAAAAAGTTGGTTCTATAAGTATATGGGGGATTAGTTGGCTTCATAAGAGGGCAGAAATAGGGATTTGGATCAACTCAAAATATTGGAATCAAGGATTTGCGAACAAAGCTTTAAACTTAATTAAAACAATCTGTTTTACTCATTTGAAATTAAACAGACTTGAAGCACATATAGCTATTAACAATAACAAATCGATAAACCTTTTTAAAAAATGTGGATTTTTACAAGAGGGTACATTGAGCCAATACTTGAATTTGAATGGGAAATTTCTTGACGCCTTAACCTTATGTTTTTTAAAAAAAGACTGGAAACAATAAAAATAATTCACAAATGAGTAAAAAAGTTAAAATAATATATTTTTAAATTATTGAGTAATATTGATAATTACAATTCATATATTAAAAAACATTTAAAATAAATTAATCAGGTTGATATATATGGGAAGTGGAGATGTATCAAATGTTGCTTTAGTCAAGTTATTAGCTGGAGTCGGTGCAGTTATTTTTATCATTCTAGCACTTATACATTTTATCACACCTAGTCTCATTGGTATAGTATATGGTCTTCTAGATTTACTTGTTGGAATAATTGTATTGATAAGTTTATTTGGATCACGGAAGCGGGGAATACCTTTTACCGCTTTATTTATATTGGTAATGGGCATAGTCGGTTGCATAATAGGTTATTTGACTTTTGGCTGGATTGGACTAATTGCAGGTATTTTAATTTTTGTTGCGGGAATTGTTGGATTATTATAATTCATTTGAAAGCGAACTCAAAATTTAATTTAATTTTTTTTCCTTTATTTTTAATTTTAACTTATAATGCAACAATTATGTCACCGAGTTTTAATTTTTAATATTCTATATTTCTAAAGTGAAATCAAAAGCTTCAATGATTTTAATAAAACCTCTAAAGTGGCTGACATTTCCGGTAAATTCTTTAACTTCTTGAGTATATTCCTTCCAGAACCTTCTATAAATTATTGATAATATCTTTATTGCCATTTCAATTGGAACGTTTGCATTAGTACGACCTAGAATAAAGAAATCATAGCTGCTTTCCTTATAAATCATATAACGATCTTCTCCAATGACCATATTTTGAAGTTCCTTTTGACTTAATTGCAAACTAAATTGTTGCATAGCCGTTAAAAGTCCTCCTAATAGGTCTATATCAACAGTAGATTCGGGGACATAACTAAATAATCCTACACCAGTCGTTGTTGAATAAATCCAAATCTCCTTGACTGGTCCTAAAGGACTATAGGTTTTAGAGCTTATAAGCGAAAAATCCTCAATTTTACTGGATAGCACATCGAACTCGTTCATATAATAAGAAATCTTATCATTTTCATTACGTTCCTCATATAATTCGATTATTTGTTGTAAAACTTCTAAATCTTCTTGAACTGGAATTTTAAAACTTTTTAAAATTTCATGTGTTCTTATTAATTCTAATAATCCCTTATTTTTTTCACTAAGAGCTAAAAAAGAACTACCTAAGTAATTATGAAAAATTGCGATTGTATATAGATCAATGAATTTATATTCAATTTCGTTCGAAAAGAAATTTTTGAGCAAATCAATATTCTTTTCATGCATTTCCAGCTCATTTTGTTTTTGAATTATTCTTTTTAGAATTTTAACTTCTTTCTGAAAAAAACGATTTCTAATAGAATAATCCAATGCTTTATTATAGAACTCAAGAGATTTATTTTTTTCACCCATTGATTCATATAGATCACCAATTAGCTGGAAAACATAAATTACTTTATTAACGTCATTTAATTCAACTAAAATTTGAGAACTTCTTTTTAAATAATTTAAAGCTTCATTTAAAAATGTGTAATAATCTTCCTTTTTATAAATCCCTGAATTTTTAAAATTTTCAACAGCAATTTTGTAATAAATACTACCAATTTCATATAGGATTTGAAATTGAAGATTCATTTTTTTGTCAGATTTCTTCATATCGATTGTTGATTTTAGAGCTTTTAATAAATTTTGTAAAGCATCATCATAATTTTCATAATATTGTAAAATCCTTGAGTAAATTGTGTAATATTGTAACTTATTGATGAATGCTGATTTTGAGATATTTATATTTTCGAGTCTTTTCCTTGCAGTTGCAAAATCTTCACCTTTATAAGCATTAAATCCTATCATAAAATTAGCTAGTTCAATATATCTTTCATGATTTAATTCGATAGCTTGAGTCTCTAACTGTCTAAAATATTTATTTGCTTTATTGAACTTTTTTTGTTGAGTTAATATTGATGCAATAATGTACAGAGCCTCCATAATTAAATGTTTATGTTGCTCCTGCTCAAATTTTAAAAGAACTTTCCTCAGAATCGAATATGCTTGATCATAATTCTGTGATTGAAACAATTTAACACCTGCTTGAAAATCTTCCATAGCCGCTGTATATGAATAGTTTATATCAATCTCAAAAGAAGGCTCTTTTATCATTAATTTAAAGGTTAAAATTTGAATTATTTCATTATAATAATTCTTAAGGGTTATAACTCGATTTTTTGAAAATTCAAGGGAAATTTTTGTTAATATTTCATTACTGGTATTCAATATTTCTTCAGTAAAATAATCGGGAACAAGAATCACGATTATAAATGGTTGAAAACCTCCCCGTATCTCAACATTAGGGATAACATCAAGAAACACTTTAGCAAGTTTATTTAAATTTAAAATCGGAACAATAAAATCAGTTCTCTGATATATAGAATCAGGTGATTCCCAAAAGAGTTGATATAGTGTAAAAATCTGGATTGCTAATTTTTCAGGGTCTCCTATATTTGATTTAGGATAAATGTCAATAATTTTTGGACCAAGTTCATCATCCCATAGAGCGATAAATGAAATTATTAGAGGATAATCTCGCTTTTCTTCAACATTTTCATAGCTTTTATTTTCCATTTCTCAAAATCTCAAGAAAATTCATCTTTATAATTCAATTCCTTAAAAATTTCAATGAATTGAGAAAAATAACTTATATTTACGTCATGATCTTCTAAAACCTTCTGATAATTTTTCCAAAATTCCTCATAAATAATTTTAAGAATCATTTCAATATTATATAGTGATGTTTTATGACTTGAGCGACCTAATACATAAAAAGGATGTTTTTGCCTGTATATTACATATTGATCTAACCCAATCGTTATAGATTTTAAATTTTTTGACGCCAATTCAAGACTGAAATTTTGTAGTGCGGATAAGAAGCCACCAAATAATTCTGGATTGTAATTAGTTTCTGGAGCATAGGAATAAAGCTGTTTCCCATCACTAGTAAAAATCCAAAATTCTTTAACTTCTTTTAATAAAATGAAAACACCCTTTTCCTCTTCTGCTTTCAATTGGTGAATTTTTGTCTTTATTTGATTATATTGGTCCGAATAATATTGAATATATTTTTTCTTTTCCTTATTATTGGAGTCTTCATAGATCTTTATTATCATTTGTAGGATATCTAAACTTTCACTCACGGGTTTATCAAAAGTATTGTAAATATTCAATGATATTAGAAGTTCTGACAATGCATCAGATTTGTTTTTCCCTAATTTAAACAAGGCTTCTCCAAGATATCGATGGAAATTACTTATAGTAAAAAGATCTAAATATGCATATGTAACAATTTTGGATAACATTTGATCAGTTTCTTTTATGATTAAGTCATACTTTCCTAAAATTGATAATTTTTGAATAATAAGGTTAAATATTTGTAACCTATTAGCAATATCATTAATTTGTTCAGCAAAATTTAATGCTTTTCGGTAATTTTTAATTGAAAGCGAATTCTCTTCAATTAATTCATAAATGTTTCCAATTAATCTATAAACTGAGATAAGACCAGAGTAATTTTCGATTTCATGCAAAATACTAATTGTATCTTCATAATATTCAATAGATTTAAGTAAAGTTGATTTATATAATGAATGGTTTGATTTACCGGATATTAAGATATTTAATGCATTAGTGTAATTAAGATGACCTAATTCAACTAAAACTTGCGCCATCTTATTTTTTAATTCATTTGAGACTTTTAGATATTTACTTTCTTCTAGGGCTCTTTGTAAATATGTGACCGCATCAGAGTTTATTTTTAATATTCTTAAAATTCTACCGTAAAAAAAGAAAAAATTAAATTTATTAATACTCTGAGGGTTAATTGATTCCAATTTCTTAAATTTTTTTAGCGCATTCTCATAATCTTCCTTTTTATAATAAACAAATCCGCCTAGAAACAGCGCTGTTTCATAATATTTCTCATGTTTTAATTGGTAGGCTAAATTTTCTAAATTTTCAATATAAATAAGTGCTACGTCGAATTTATTCAATTGAGACAAAAGTGAAGAAATGTAGAATGTAGTTTCTAGAATTAGTTTTGTTTGATTTTCATCGTAAAATTTTAAATAGGCCTTTTTTATTAAAAAATAGGCTTGATCATATTTTTTTTTTGAAAAGAGTTCAATTCCATTTTTAAAATCTAAAAGAGCTTTATTTAATGAATAATTTTCTTCTAATGAAACTTCGGAATCTCTTACTTGTTCTTCTAACAAAAATTTCTCTTCAATTTTTTTTAGATGTTTATCAAAAAGTATGTTTTCAGTTGTAAGATATTCATTAGCAATCTCAGAGATAATATTCTTAAATCCTTCAAGGTCTTCATTAGATATAAAATCTGGAAAAAGTAAAACTACTATGTATAAAGGTTTATTATTTTCATTATTATCCTCGCTTTCCAAAACATCTAATAATATAAGTGCTTTCTTATTAATTTCTTTGAAGGGTAGCTTAAAAAAACTCTTTTTAATGCTCGTAGTTTCATCCTCATTAAGATTCTGAAATGCGAAAAAAATCTTCGACGTGATAAATTCTAAGTCAAATTTAGGTTGAGTTGTTTTAGGATAAAAATCCAATATTTTTGAGCCAAAATTTTTATCCCATAATGCCAAATAGGCAATTAAGTTATTCATTGAAATGTAATTTATTTTATTAAAAATTATTTAATTTTATTTAGAATCTCATCTCGAATCTGCTTGTACTTATCTAATGCGTCTATAATATTACCTTTATGTAATGATTCTAATCCATCATTGTTTAATTTATCAATTTCAGATTTAGAATCATCAAAATGATGTTTATCAATTAGTTTATAAGTAAATTTTAGTGTCTCATCACTCATAATTCCAATATCCCATCTGAATAATTCACCAAATTCAAAACCCATGATTTTAACAGGCAAAAGTTTTTTAGGTTCTTGAATAAAATGCAAATAAGAATTTGGTATGACATCTTCGATGATTACACCATCTAATTTAACATCAAAACCATTTGTAAAAGGAAGTTTAGCTTCATAAAATCCTTCTAGTCGAAGCTTTTTCAAATTAGAGTGGTATTTTATAATTTTTAACTGACTTTCTAATAAAAAGATAATCGTTCGAGAAATTCTTGGATGCAAATCATATTTAATTTCAATTCTTTCTTTAGGCTTAAGATTCTTTATTTCCCATTTAAGTTCAATCCCATCTTTTCTAAGTATATTATTGGGAAACTCCTCTAAAATCTCTCCATTTAATTCTAAATTAGTAATTTCATAGTTATAAGGAACAATATCGGTAATTATGGCTTCATCTATAATATCTTCGAAGCGATTTGTTAATCCTGATCTTACATTATAAGTAAGAGTTTTATCAGCTTCATCTGTTATTAATATTTCTCTGGGTATTACACTCTCAACAATCTCTTCAGAACTTGTTTTTAATATTACTTTATTTATTATCTCTTTTTTTATATCTACTCGATTTTCTATAAGTAATGTGCTTATCTGTTCCAATTTTTCTTTTATATTTTCAGATAAATCTCCTAATAAATCTTTTATAGAAAAATTTTCTACTAAAGGTAATACATATTCATCAATTTCTATTAAATTTTGAATTTCCTTTAATCTTTCCATTAATTCTTCTTGTTCTAAACGAGATTTAGATTCTTGTTCCTCAATTTCATTTTTAATTTTTTGTAATGAACTTTTATACTCTTGTTCCACCTCATCCATTCCAATAAGCTGTGATATGTGAATGATCTTTTCACAAACTCTAGATAAGGCAAATAAAAAGTTGTGCTCTCGATTATATCTAAATTCATCTTTAAATTTAGCTAATTCCAGATAAAATTTATTATACTTTATTTCCGCAGCGACTATTTCTTGTCTTGTTTCCATTAATCTATTTTTACATTGAATAAGTTGCTTGTCTTTAATAAATTCTCCCATGGAATCTATTTTTAAGAGAGCCTCTTCAAATATGAAACTTTCTTTAAGGGATAAACTTTCATTAATCGCTTTCTCAACTTTTTCACATAATTCATAATTTTCTTTTTGTTTCACATATTCTTGTCTATGGGATTCCCAACTCTTTTTTATCTCTTCATCTAAAAGGCGGCTAGTATAAGGTGTTACTTCTTCTAAAATTTTATTAGCACCTATGAAATCTTTCTCTTTTAAGGTTTTCAGGAATTTATTACTGAAATTACTAAGTTCCTGTTTAATATTCTCTTGTTCCTCCATAAAATTAATCCATAATTCTCTATCTTTTAAAAATAATTCTTGAACCGAAGGAATGGATGAAAGATTAGTAATTTTAGAATACTTTTGCTTGAAATTATTAACCTCTTTATGTGCTGTAACGATATCATTATTTTTTAATAAATTTTCAATCTTTTTTCTTGTTTTTTCAAACGCTTCCATCGTAAGAGAAATTTTATCCTTTTTTGCTTTTTCCTTTTTCATTTGATTAATGAAATCTTCTTGTTCTTTGATAATAAAATCTAGCTTAGCCTCTTTAGCTAAGTCGATTATATTTTCAGCAACTTTTATTGCATCTTTGAATTCTCCGATCATGAAATGATTGTTTTGAACTACTCTCATCGAATCAATTTCATCAAGAATCTTGATCTTTTTGTCTCTTTCACTCATTTATTTATTATATTCCTCTAATTGATTTATAATTTTCTCATATACTTCCAAGGCTTCTGTTAAATCGCCCTTATTTAATGATTCTATTCCACTTTTACTTAAAATATCGATGTTTATTTTAATTTCTTCCAACCGATAAAGTTCTAATAAACGATATTGATAATTTATAGTTTTAGGTTCCATTGTCCCTATATTCCATTTTATCAAATCCCCTAGTTTTGAACTGGATGTTTCAGCGGGTAATAGTTTTAAAGGTTCTTTGATAAAATGAAGGTAATATAATGGGATTATATCCTCAACAATTACTCCATTTATTATTTCACCAAATGAATTAGTAAATGGAAGGCTGGCCTCATATAACCCTTCCAATTTAAGAATTTTTAAGCTAGCATGCGTTTTAATTATACTTAACCGCCCTTTTAAGATAAAAATAATTGTTCGAGAAACTCTGCGACGTAAATCATAGTTAATATCCACTTCTTCCTTTGGGGGGATATTTTGGATTTTCCACTCGAGCTCTATTCCTTGTTTGGTCAAAGTTTTATCGGGCAATTCTTTTACTGGTTCTCCATTTAAGTGCACTTCTGTAATTTCATAGTTATATGGAATTAAATCAGTAATAATTGCCTCTTCAATTACATCATCAAAAGGATTAACCAGCCCAGATTTCACTCTAAATTTTACTTTTTGATCATCTTCCTGAGTTTTTTGAACTTCAGTATTTTGTGTTAGTTCAACTGCTTCGCCTGAAGCAGTTTTAATCAAGGTTTTAGTTGAAATTTCTTCTTTCACTTCAACTCGGTGTTCATCTAGTAATTTTCCTATTTCGTCCATCATTTGATCAATATCATCAGAAAGATCACCTATAATTTCATCAACAGAAAATTCTTCAACTATAGGTAAAACATTTTGGTCAAATTTTATTGCCTTCTCAATTTCTTTAGCTTTTTTTAATAATTTTTCCTTTTCAAGTTTTTGTTCTGTTTCAATTTTATTGATTTGTTCTTTTAATTCCTCTATAATTGAAGTATACTTTAGAACTGTATCATGTTTTTTAATGGATTCAGATTTTTCTATGATTTTTTCACTATTCAGTAAAGCGGCATAAAATTGTTTATTTTTTCTGTTTTCCTTAACTTTTTCTTCTAATGCTAATATTTCTTCATTAATTTTTTTAAAATTCTTTTCAGCTTCAAGAAGATCTTCTTTGAGTTCTTGTAACCTTTTACTATATTCCAAAATGTCTTTATCTTGTATTAGTTCTATAGTTGAATTTAATCTTCTTATTGCTTCTTCAAATTCATATTTTTTTTTTAATTTAGTACTTTCTGCAATGGATTCTTCGATTTTCTCTAGAGTTTCAGATTTAATTTTTTTTTCTAATAACTCTGTTTCGATTTTATTCCATTCATCTTTTATACCAACATCAATGATATGTAATAGATGCTCCTTTGCCCTTTTTAAGCTCTCTTCTGCTTCTAATATCTTATGCTCTTTTAACGCTTTTCTAATTTGTTTTTCCAATTTTTCGAGGGTTTTGGTAGAAAATTGTTGGTCTTTGATAAAATTGCTCCATATAGTTTCATCCTTTTTAATCAATTCACTTGACTTAGGAATTGTACTTAAATCAAAACTTTGCTTGTATTTTTGCTTAAATTTTTCTACTATTTTATGTGCTTCAATAATATTGGTAGAAATTTTTGTTTCAATTAAATTTTCAAATTTATTTTTTATATCTAAGGTCTCATCCTTAATTTTATCAATATCCGTCTTTAAATCTGCTTTTTCTTTTAATTCACTAATAATATCTTTATGTTCACTTTCAAGTGCGGTATCATTAATTTCATGCGATAATTCTATAATTTGTTCCGAAATTTTAATTGCATCGGCATACTTCTCTGATTCAATTAGCTTATTTTGCTTAGATATTAATGTATTAATTTTTTTAATAACTGGAGCTAAAGCTTCTTCTTGTTTTTTTAAATGTTCTTCAAGGTCTTCATAACTGAAGCCAATAAATTGAAAAAAATCCGAAGGTTCTGAACCTGATTCAATTGTAATATTACGTAATATCTTCAATTCAGGAAACTGGGTCGAGAAAAGTGCTCTTGTTTGAGCTATATGTTTTTTAAGACCTTGAGTAGCGGTTTTCCCGATCCATATATACATACGTTTTTGCATTGGTACATAAATTGACAAAACATTAACTATTGAGAATAAATCTAAAAGATTTTCTGATTTAACCTCGTCAAAATTGCCAGAATAATTTAGTTTAAATACTTTTAAATTTACTGTTTGATTGATTGTGATCACCTAATATTTTCCTAGAGGTTTAATATACTTTTATTTATTTCTGTGTAATTCACAAATAGAATTAAGAACTTGTTTTTAGATATATAGCTGATTTTTTGATAAATATTCATTAATATTTAAATATATTATATAAAAAGAATATCCATTTCTTAAAATTAAGGGATTTTATTTATAAATCTTACAATAAAAAAAAAAATTTAAAAATTTAAAATGCTAATTGCGCATCACTTGGATGATATTCTTTACTGCCTTTAATTTTATAAGATATCTCCATTTTTTCAGATTCTTCTAATAGTTCTATATTCCATTTTAAAGTGTCTGTCCCAACTTCATCAGTTATTTCTGGTTGAATATTAAAGTCGCTATATTCAAAATTATCCGGGACTTTATCAATTAGAATAAAATCTCTTAGAGGCATATCTCCTAAATTTTCATACCTTAATACAATTTGATAATTTCCTAATTCTCCAATAGGGATAATTTCTTTAACAAGTCGATATTTACGCCTTATGTGAACTACCACTAATCTCGGAATTTCTTCAGGTAGCGGTAAATATTCAAGTTCCTGTCCAATCGGATATGTATTCGCATTATATACAACATCAGTCTCAAACTCTGTGTCTTTAGGAGGACTTACTGCATGAATTGGAAATTTAACTTCTATAGTGGAATCTGGCTCAAACATTCCTGTTGGCTTGTCTTTTAAATTTTGTAACTTTATTTGTATTGAGTCCTCGTCAATGATGACAGCATCTGGGTCTAATTCTACTTCAGTCCCATCCCAAATTAATTTAATCTCATCAGGTTTTTCCGGATCATCCGGATTAGGAGGCCGGAAATAATCATTGAATGCTTTTTGATTAATTTTTACCTCATTTAATGGGATCGAACCATCATTAGTTACCGTAAGAGTAGCTTCAATATCCGTTTCTGTATAAGAAGGAAGTCTTATTTCTAAAATTTCACCCTTCTCTTCTATTTCAACCTCTTCTGCTGCCACTGTTTCCACTTCAGCAGGTGCTTTTTCTGCTACTTTTACGGCAGGAATTCCGGGAACTTCATATGAAACAATTCCAGTTATACTGGCTAAACCTAATTCCACATCTTCAATGGCAATAGTTCCAGATACTTGCGCTTGCAATTCAGATAATACTGTAAAATTGATTTCTTTTCTAAATGCCGGATAGTCTTCATTTTCATATTCCCACATAGCTGAATGCCATTCAGCTCCAGCAGGTAGCGTTGGGACACTTTCTTCATCTATTTGAACGATATTAACCTCTGGAGCTTCGGGAGCATGGACATCGATCTCGAATAATTTAATAAAAAATTCAGAGGGATTTTTAAAAACTAAATTACATTCCCAAATCCCAGGAGCCTCATCTTTTTCTATCATGTCAACATAATGCTTATTATTGGTATAAGCGTTGAATTTTTCAACAGCTAATTCTCCAGTAAATGAAGATTCTGCTTTATAGGACGCTTCAATTATGCCAGTTTTTACAGGTTCTTTAGTATCTACCTGAATATCTGCTGAGAATTTTAAAAGTATGGTAGTTTCGGGGTCGATTTGTTCAATTGTCCAAATAACCTGATCTCCCTCAATTTCAGCTACTCCTTGTGTAAAATCGATTATCTTTATATTTTGAAATTCAGATGTTATTTTTTTTATAACTTTTAAGTCGATAATCGGTTTTTGGAATAGACTATGAATACCAATTGCAAAAGTTACAGTGTTCAAAGTATTAATAGAAATTCCAAAAGATTCTAAACTGTATTCTTCTACTCCAGCATCAGGTTCCTCGTCTTCATCTTCCTCTTCTCCTTCATCTTCCTCTTCTTCTTCATCTTCCTCTTCTTCTTCTCCCCCTTCCCCTTCCTTCTCTTCTTCTTCTATTTCCTCTTCTTCCTCCTCTTCTTCTTCTATTTCCTCTTCTTCCTCCTCTTCTCCTTCTATTTCCTCTTCTTCCTCCTCCTCTTCAATTTCAGTTTCAAATTTCTCTGCTTCAGCTCCTTTCGCTTCCTCCTTTATTCTTAATAAATCAGCTTCAATATCATTAATATTTAGAATATCATCAGCATTAGGCAAAGTGCTTATATATTCTTTTACCAAAAGCAAATTTTTAGCTTCTCCTGCGATTTGAAACTCACGAGAATCCACGTTGTCTTGATCTGTAATGCCCAATTCTTTAATTTTGATTTCTTCTGATTCTAAATTCGTGCCCTCAATATTTGAGAGAGTAATATCTATATCCCATAGACGGTCAACGCTACTAGGATTTTCCACATTTAATTTACCGTTAAAGCCTATTGCTTTTACATTTGCATCATGATCTTGTTCAACCTGCACTTCCTCGATAAGTTTAATTAATGCTATCATTCCCTCTTTATTATTATCTTTTAAGATAACACCGCCTTTTTCTTCATCATAGGCTTCGATTTTAACAGTAGGCTTCTCTTTTTCAGGGGGTTGTACTTCTTTTTTTTTTTTCTCCTTTTTGCGTGCCATTTTTATATACCGTTTTATATCTTTCTTTTTAAAAAATTAATTAAAATTTTTAATAGAGTTCAAAGATTTAAATTCAATTTTATCTTTTAATTGTTTTGTATCAGATTTTATTGCTTAATCTATTGACTATTGTTTCATATAAATATTTCTTGCTTATAGAGCATAAAATCAAAAAATGAATTAAAATCTAAATCTTCGAAAAAATTAGGACTATTTTTAACCTTTATTATTAGAAGTAGTAATCGTTTTTTTTTTAATGCCTTCGCTGGTAGATGTTGTAGTTGTTTTTTTTTTAATTTTATCCACGATTAATGGTTCTTCTGCAATTTTGCTTTTTAAGGATTTTGATGTTTTTCCTAATTCTTCTGAATATACCTTTTTGAATCCATTTTCGCGGTCAATAATGTCCACACTTGGCGCTGATTTTTTTTTCAATGATCTTCGATATTTTCGTACTTTTCTCACTGGTTTGGGAAATCGCAAGACTTTTCGATAATACACATAGTAAGATGCTAATGCGGTGATTCCACAGATAGAAACCAAGAATAGTATCAAGAATAACAATGATTCGCCTTCAGGTCTGGCAATTGTGAGAGTAACTTCATAATCATCAAAATCATATCGACCTCCTTCTTTAAATGCTGAAATTTTGATAGTATAACTTCCTTCGGGGCGAAATTCCGTATCTAATTCTACCTCATACACACCATCTTCTATTTCTTCTAATTCCCCGTCTCCAAATTCCCACTCATAAGTCACATCACATCCTTTAACTTTTCCGCCAAAATCTAGATCTTTTATTTCTATAACTAATGTAAATTTTTCACCAGGTCTAATAGTAAATTTATTCTCCTTATCTTTAGTGATTATCTCTGTGGAAATTTTTCTTACTATAATATTAAGATTTATATCTTGTCTGACATAATTTTCTTTTAGAGCAGAAAGGCTTATAGTTTTATGGCCAAGTCCTAAAATTTCAGTATTAATTGTAGTTCGGTATTGTTCCTCGGTTGGATATTTTTGTAAATCAATCTCATAATCAATTCCCAGTGATACATTTGCATTATTGATATAATTAAGATTCAAATCATAATATTTCACAATGACTCCAATTTGTTTCCCAATTGCCACTTCATATAAAGGTATATCAGTAACATCTGTCGATACACCATCAACATTAAAAATTACATTTATATCCGTCATTCTGTCTGTTATTTCAATAATAAATTCAAAAAGTTGGGAATTATAATCAATCCTTTCTGCAAAAATGGTCATTATATTATTGCTATTTTTTACTAAGTCTGTTGTATCTAATGTAATATTAAATTGATTAAATAAAGGATGTAATGTAAGATTTCCAATCCCAGAAAGAGTCACATTTGCATCATTGAGATGATAACCTCTAAGACTTGAAAATTTTACTGTAATATTAATTGGATCCCAGATCTGATAACTTAATTTTTCATCTTCTTTTATTTGATTATTATTTACTATTACTTCAATTTCTGTACCAAGAAAAGTAATGTCGAATTCAACGCGTATAATTTTTTGTTCGTAAAAAGGCTCATCTAAATTAATTATAAACTCAATTCTTTTTCCAGCACTATAGGCAGAACTATTTCCTACAAATTTATACATTCCTAATGCTATTTCTTCAAAATAATAGTAGTCTTTTGGATTAGATTGTATATCAGCGAAATCAGTCGAGGGAATTGTACTGATTCCTTTTCCAGAATTTATTTCAGTGTAATTAAAAAAAATCGTAATATTTTGTTCAAAAGAAATCTCTGGAATTTCATTAGGTAATAAATCCGTTGAATAACTTGTGAATTTAGTAACTTCAATTGTTATATTTATTAATTGATTCAGATATAAATTAGAGAAAGCATATATTGCAAGTGTGTTGTTTCCTGCCTTTGCATCTCTCAAATCATAATCAAGTTGATATGAACCAGTTTCAGGCTCATAAAAATAATGAATACCATTCGTATAATTTTTGGCATAAACAATTGCCTTACCAATAGCAGTATTATCCTCTTTGTCATAATAGGAAAAACTTAATAATACTTTCTCATTATCATATTTTCCATCAATAAAATATTTGTCATTATCAGGTTTTAAGATTGAATTATGGATCACTGTGAAATTACGGAATATTAATCCTGTTTCATTGAGATTTGGAAAGTGATTTGTATTATTCAATGTAATTATCGCTTGATATACGCCTGCTTGATAATCAGAACCTGCTATATCTGGTATTTTTATTGGATTAAAAGATACAAACCCAACTGAATCGGGCGATTTATTTTGTTCCTCAGCAGTCCAAAGATTACCATCTGGAAATCTTATTTGTAAAAAGACTTTTACATTTTGGATATAATCTTTAATAATTGGAGAATCAGAGATATTTGCCTCAACTTTTAAACTATGCCCACTTATAAAAGTTGAATTAAGCACCCAACTGCCTGATTCATTATTAAATAAATTTATATCTTCACAATAATTTGGAGAAATTGCCATAAATTTCCAAAAACCATTTGGGCTACTTGTTAATTTACTTACTTCTATGCTTAGAGTACCTGGGTTAGATAAATAATCACAATATGGTGAATTTTTAATATCTATATTACGCTGGGTTGGTAATCCTATATGGGATATTGTGTAATCCTTGGGAAAATTAAAAATCATTGCCGTTTCTTCATATCCTATAGGAACATTGACAAAAGCATAAGTACTCCAATTAACATTACTATTGTTACAAACCGAAAAACTTGTGCCAATAGAGGCAACATTTAATTCATAGTTAGATTCTGGATTATTTTTTATAGCATAAAGATTCAAATCTGTTGTAAAATCTAATTCATAATCTCCGAAGATTCCGACACCAATAGAACTAAAATTTGCCCTTACATAATTATTTTCACTACCATTCCAATTACCATCCTCTATAGTCGCATATCCTTTTCCCCATTGGTTTGGTAAATCATATACTTCATTGGTTGAATTAACCCTTAAATTCACTTGGCTTGGTTTTGCTTCCGCTTTAACTATCAATTCTACGTTATCTATAAGAATTTGTTGATATTCTCTATTAGTAAATCCTCCAAATTGAGTAGTACCAGAAGTATATTCTAATGCTACATCTAATTTTATCAAAGAATCTGCGGCATCACCGGTAAAAACAGTTTTATCAACCCAATCTTTCATTAAGACTGATTTCGTCCTCCAACCACCCTGCAACCACTGTTCATGGGTATATGTACCTATTGACCAGATTTTCTTATTATTTATGTAGAAAACCAACTCCCAGTTGTTACTATTCATCAATGCTATGGCTCTGGAATCAAATTTCAATTCAGCGTCGATTATTTGACCTCTCGTAATATTCATATAAGTTGACCACCAAGCTCTATCTCCAATATCATACCCGTACCAATAGGTTCCACCAACCGCTTGACCATTCAATCGAAGTTCTAAACAATCATGACCCTCACTATTAACTGGTGTTGTACTAGTTGTGTCGAGATAATTACCGCTAACCGGATTTGTGAAATTAAAAGTGTTATCATAACTATGAAATGTCCAATTTTGAAATTGATTATTGCTAATTCTCGAGATGGTGTAGCTGTCATTCGCCTGAGGATTTTGATAATTATTATCATTACCAAAATTAAACGTCCCATTACACCAATTTCTTTTATCATAAAAATCTTTTACATCTGCTTCGAGTTTATAGCCAACCCAATTTGGGAATAAACTAACCTTGCTTGAATCATCATATTGATTATTTTGAAGACCTATTATTTTTTGATCCACATCTGTTCTATTTGCTATATGAGTTATATTCCATGGAGCTCCTATCCCATTAGATGAAATATTAAATCCATTCAAATTGACATCTATTTCATTTTTTTTTAGATCTTCAAATATTTCATTTGAATTGTTATCTTTTCCTATTGTTGAGCTAAATATATCTTTAGTAGGTGAAGTAATAGGCATGTTAAAAATTAAAAAAATAAAAATGCCTGTTAGAATCCAAACTTTTTCTTTTTTTTTAAAGTTCTTCAGATTACTCTTCACCTCCCTTTATTTTCTTTTGAGAACCAATTGAGGTCTCCGTAATTTGTTTTTCAGTTGTGTTTTTTAACTTTTTTTTGGATATTTTATCTTCACTACTTTTGGGTTCTACAGTTTTTTGCACTTTTAATGAACTTGAAATCTTTGCAATTTGATTCTTGTAAAGGTCTTTAAATCCCTTCTCACGATCCGTAATATTTTTACCTTTATATGGTGGTTTCCGTTTTTTTAGAGTTTTTCTATATTTTCTAACCTTTCTTACAGGTCTTGGATATTTTAGCACTTTTTGATAATATACAATATAAGACGCAAAAGCAGCACCAGTTATAATGGCAATTACTAACAATATCTGCCATAAAAGAGTATCTTCTTCAGTTCTGAGTGCTTTTAATGTTATTTCATACTCCTCGAAATTATATATATTACTCGATTCAACGACGGTGATTGTTATAGTATAAGTACCCCTTGGAACATCCTCCAATGTAGCCTCATATTCCCCGTTCCCTTTTTCATCAAAATCGTCATCCCCATGTTTCCATTCATAAGAAACAACAGCTCCAGAAATTCGCAAATTATTATCCAAATCTTTCAAAATTATAGTAATTGTAAAATCTTCACCTGCTTTAATTTCATAAATATCTTCATCATCATCGGTACTAATCTCAGTTTGAAGTTTTTCCACCTGAATAAGGATATCTGGATTAAACCATTGATAATTGTTTTTTCTTATATTTAATTCGAATGTTTTTATACCCACATTAAGAATATATGAATCTAAAATTATGAAATAGTGTTTATAAGAAAGATTTTCTGTTAAATTGTATATAATGGAGTTAAACATAAAATAAATTGAGGCATTGGAGATATGAGATTTTGTTTCATTATCAAAATATTTAACTGTAATATTAATATAGTTTCCAATCTTAACTGAAATAAATGGATTTAGTGTTTCATTTTTACCATTAAGATATATTTCGTAAAATGTTTTTTGCTCAGTTACTTCAATGAAAAATTTAACTTCTTGATTGACATAATTAGTTTTGTTAGCTATTATTTCTAATATTGTAACTCCCTGATCCAAATCACCAGAGAATATTGTTAAAGTATATAAATTCAAACCTAAATTTTCCTCAAAATTAGTCCAACCAACTAGAGTAATATTTGCACCACTAAGAAATTCTCCTAAAACACTTGTATAATTTACTGTTATATCAATAAATTCATCAACTTCTACAATAAATTTATTATCTGCTGGAGGGGAAATTCCATTAACAAAATATTCTATATTTGATTCTAATTCATCTATAAGTACGCTAACCTCGATTATTTGAGATTGATAAGTATATTTATTTAAATATATTTGAAAAGTAATTACATCGCCAGCAATATATGAGGTCGTATTGCATTCAAGAATATAATTACCTTGAGGAGTAATTTCATCAAAATAATAATCCCCCGGATGCCAATTTGTTGTTGGATTTGTAGTTATTCCATTTCCTGATGAGAGTAGAGTATAATTAAACTGTACTGTAAAATTCAGATTATAAGAAACATCTGTTATAAAATCATCTTCTATATGAAATGTAGTTTCCTGAACCACATAAACTGTTATATTTATTTCCTGATTTAAATAATAAGGATGAGATGCAAAAATCGTTAGGCTATTATTTCCCAAAGATACCTTAGAAGCGTCATATATAAGCCAATAAGCTCCATCACTTGGTTCACTTAAAACCTGGGTTTGACCTGTTTGATTTTTAGCATATACATAAGCATCAGTAATAAACGAGTTATCAATTAAATCTTTAAATGAAAATTTAACAATTAAAGTCTCATCTTCTAAAATTTCATCAAAATAATAAATATCATCTCTCGTTTTAAAAATTGATTCATGAATTACTGAAAAATTCATAAAAATAATTCCAGTTTCATTAAATCGAAAAATAGAGTGAGAATTATTCCAAATTACTATTGCTTCATAATTTCCAGCCTGATAAGTCGGACCTGATATGTCAGGTATTCTTATAGGATCAAAAGATACAATTCCATTGATATTCGGGGATTTAATTTGTTCCTCAGCAGTCCAAAGATTACCATCTGGAAATCTGATTCTCAAGATTGCAGAAGTATCTTCAATATAATCTTTAACTAGCGAAGAATCATTTATTTTAGCAGTTATATTAATATAATCACCACTCATAAATGTGGTATTATAAATCCAAGAACCTGAATAATTATTATATAAAGATAATTGAGTACAATAGTTTGGAGATTTTCCTTCAAAAGCCCAGTATCCATTTGATAATCCAGCAGGAGTGACCGAATCTATTATTAATCTACCATCAACAGAGTGGTCAACATAACTTTCTCCAGATATATTAATTAATGGATCTGCTGCATCATATACAGTATTAATAAATAAATCTGTTGGAAATTCTAAAGTCAGTTCTGTTTCAGCATACCCAGAACTAACATTAACATAACCATAACAATTCCAATCTATTGTATTACTATTATTAGTAGCTACAAAATTTGTACCTTCGGCATTAGGAATAGTATCATAAAGGGTTTCTGGGGTATTTTGTAAAGCGAAAAGATTTACATCCGCTTTAAATTCTATTTTATATCTAATCAGTTCACCATTTTCTTCAAAAAGACTTAAATTTTCTATTTGATTACTGCTAAAATTAGCGAAAATTTTGTTGTTTTGAAGTTTAAAATTTTTTACAGTTTTGTATCCTTTACCCCATTGACCAAATACATTATCAATAAGGGAATTATTCATCTGTAGCCCTAAATCAGTAGGATAAGCTTCGGCTTTTGTAATTAATTGTACATTATCAATAAGAACTTGTTGATAATTTGTATGAGATCCATCTTCAGGACCATAGCCTACAGTTTCATCCATGTTATGTCTTAAGGTCACACGAACATCAATATCTGAATTATCTAAGATATCATCAGGAAATACATTGGAAGTATTTAACCACGTGCTAATTGGTATAGATCGATTTATCCAGACTCCTTCTCCCTTCTCCTGTTCTAATTCAAAAACGCCATAACTATAGATATACACATTATTTAAATAAATTACAATCTCAAATGTGTTAGAATCAACCAGGTGATAGGGGTTTACTTCAAAAAAGAATGTACAATCAATCAATCTGCCTCTTTGTATGTGAAATTCACTTTCCCACCAACAACGATCTTGAGCATCATACCAGTATCTTGGTTCAGAATCTCCTCTTCCATTTATCCTCAATTCAACACAATCATGACCCAAACTATTTACTGGTGAAATACTACTGCTATCAATATAATTTCCTGAGGTCGGGTTATTGTTTGATCCTTGATCAGATTCACTAAATGCCCAATTTTGAAATTGATTATTGCTTATTCTCGGGATAGTGGCGCTATCATTTGCTTGAGGAGTTTGATAATCATTATCATTACCAAAATTAAATGTTCCATTACACCAATTTCTTGTGTCATAGAGGTTACTTATATTGGCGCTCATTTTATATGCTTCCCAATCTTGCCAATTTTCTGGCATTTCCACACCTTGGGAAGTATCATATGAGTTATTAGTAAATTCGACTGGTAAATTATAAGAGGTTTTATTAGCATAATGAGTCAGATTCCATGGGGCACCATAATCAGAAAAGACATTATCAGAGGATAACTTTTGGATGTCTAAATTATTTTCTTCAAAAATATCATTTGAATTATTAGAATTATCTTTAATTATATAATTTTGACTAAAATATTTATTCAATAATAATGAATTTAACATAAAAACAAATAGAATTGAAAATAAAACGATCAACCATTTTTTTTTGGTAATTCTTGAAACCATAGAAGACCTCGCAACCTAAAGAGCTAGGATATCAAATTCTTTTTAAAGAAAATGATTTTTAAATTTATTGAATGTTATAAAATAATAGATTATTCTATATTAAATTGTTTTTGATTAAAAAGTTATTTATTCAAGATTTCTGGAACTATACGGAATTATATAAATTTAATCTGATAATTTAAATAGATTTTTTCGATTTCTCTGATTCTCTCTATTTTGGTTTAACTTCGGATTTAATTGCTTTTTTATTAATTGATGTTATCTGTGATTTCTCACTAAATTTATTGGAGCCAGCCTTATACTTTATTTTTTTACCAATTGGTAAGCCAGTGATCAATGATGTATGTTCCGAATATTTCGCTTTAAACGCGCCTTCACGTGAAAGAATATCGATACTTGGTGTCTTTTTTTTGTTTAGAGTTTTTCGATATTTACGGACTTTTCTTATGGGTTTGGGATATTTTAAATATAATTGATAAGCAGTTAAATAGCCTCCTAAACAAATACCTCCCCCAATAGCAGCTATTGCCAATAATATGTTTATCCAAGGTTCCTCTATAACTTTTGTTTTCCCTTTACCTCCACCGCCACTACTCAGAATAGTTACACCAACAGTTTCATTAAAAACTACATATGAGATTACAAAGAATACGTTATCAATTGAAATTTTAATTGGTTGATCTAATATAAAATCGTCTGCCAGATTAAGTTGAATAGTAAGAGTAATATTTTCCTTTAAAGGGATTAAATTCGTGACATCATAGCCACCAGAGATAGCCTCTTGAAATGTATCTCCAATTGAACTTAATTTTATTGTTGGATAATCATTTGATGAATATCCATTAATAAGAAACCTAAGTTCTGAATTTTCCGCTAAGTATGATGTCGTTTCTGTCCAGTTCTTATCAATCTTGTGTTCAAAATTTAATTTGGCATCAATGACTTGCACACTTGTATAATTAATCATATTTCCTTCTTTAGACCATGATAATGTGGTTGATTTATATATATTTTTTCTATATGAAAAAGTTA
>JBHLNT010000191.1:0-8158 GCA_048941265.1 Promethearchaeota archaeon | reverse complement strand
TACGATGAATTGTTATCGAAGCGAGTTCGATCCATGGAGTGCTGAATTCGCGACTAATGCGGGTGCTGAATTGAAAAATTCTACCCTGATAATGAACCTGTTAAAGGAAAATGGTAAAATCAGTGGAGTTATAGACGAACATGGAGAAAAATATAAAGCACCTATCGTGATAGGAGCAGATGGGGCTATATCAATGGTTGCGAAACAAAGTGGATTGAGGACAAAATGGTCACAGGACCAGATCACGTTAGTTCCCCAGTATGACTTTTACGCACCTCCAGAAAAGATTGATGATATTATGGGAGATGAAGCACTTGCGGTATGGTGGTCTGCTACATTTCCAGCATCCTATCAAGTCTTTTTCAATGATGGCTTTCATCAAGGATTAGGGAATTGGTTAACCAAATGGGATAAAAATCCATTATTTTATTTAAACAGGGTTATTAATCTGAAATATTATCAAAGATTGTTAAAAATTTTGGAAGCAAAACCAAGGGAACTTCAATCTCATCTTCTTCCATGGTTACAGTACCCGTATAACACACACACAGATGGTATTATCTTAATTGGAGATGCCGGAGGATTTCCTTGCCCTCTTGAGGCTGAAGGTATTTATCCGGCAATGGTTACAGGAAAAATTGCAGCTGAAGTTGCAGCTGAAGCTATTACTTCTGAAGATATATCCAAAAATGCACTCTCTAAATTTGATGAGATGTGGCAAAAAACAAGTGTAGGGGAAGAATTCGAAGCAGGGGAGGAATTATACAATATATGGAAGGCATTACCTTTTAGTCCTAAAGAGACAATGACTTGGTTCGTGCCAATGCTCATGGAAGCACTGGGAGGGATTTATGATTGGTCACAGCCCCATGCAAAACGAGTTCGCCAAATAGCAGCTCATATTAAATCATATATGCCTCAAGCCTTGCCTTTTATGATGAAATATGTCTTTCCGCTTGTTGCTAAAATTTTTGAGGATGATCTTGACGATATGATGGATCCTCAGAAATTAATGAAAGTGCTACCAAAGGTGATGGATATGCTTCCAAAAAAGAAAAAACGCAGGAGGGGATCGTAAAAATGGAAATCAATAGTTTAACTAATCACATTCCAGGGACGGGAGATTTTATTAAAATAGATCAAAATAAATGCAATGGATGTGGTATATGTGTTAGAATTTGCATTGTAAATTTATGGGGAATTAAGAATAATATTGCATTTATTAGAGAGGACTATAAAGAAAAATGTTTAGAATGCGGAAGTTGTGGTCAAGTATGTGAACCTGGTGCTATAGACTTCAGTTATCCTGCGGGGGGAACGGGTGTTGTCTTCGAGAGGGGATAACATGATAGATGAAGATTATGATATAGTGATTATTGGATCAGGTTTGGGGGGATTAACAGCAGCAAGCCTCCTTTCCCGTAAGGGTTTTAAAACTCTTGTTGTAGAGAGTAGAAGTCGTATAGGAGGGAGATTTTCCACTTTTGAGTATGAAGGTTTTAAATTACCTACTGGTGCGATTCTTATCCCAGATGGATGGGTGCTAAAACTTCTGGAAGAGATGAAAATTAATATTGACAATTTAAGAGCTATATCACGAGTTTATTACAGAATTGATGGTAAGAGATATGAAATCCCACCTGAAATAGGAGTACCAAAGGCGCTTGATATAATAGATAAGCTCGAAAGAGAAGATGCTGAAAAGAAGAAGCGTCCAATGAAAGCTGTTGAATTAAGTAAGATTATGCGTGGGTATTATAAGAAAATGCGGGGAATAAAACAAGAAGAAATTATAACTGTGCGAGATTGGCTCCTCCAATATACTGAGAATGAAAAAGTACACGATGCCTTTGATACACTCTGTACAGGATTGATGATGGCTCATTCTTGGGAGCTCCCGGTTTCAAAATTTTTCCTTTTCCAAGAAATGACAAAATTTTTCATAGCTCCTAGTGGAAATCTAAGTATTGCAAAAGAACTTGCTAAAGTGGTTGAGAAAAACGGTTCAATATGGATTAATTGCCCTGCGAGGAAAATAATTATCAAAGAGGGAAAAGCTACAAGTGTAATTGTAGAAAAAGCAGGAGAACAAATTGAAATAAAATGTAAGATGGTTATTAGTAATACAGGGGCCAAAACGACGGTAAGTCTGGCAGGACAAGAAAATTTTAATAGTGAATACCTCGAAAATATGCGTATAACACTCCGACCAAGCCCTTGTTTATTGGTTCTAGTCGCAAGCGATAAGCCTCTTTGCTTGGAAGGAATACATGATGGATTGGAAATAATAATGGGATCTCGAAGAATTAAAACGGTTATCCCTATAAGTAATATCTGCCCCGAACTTGTTCCCCCTGGTCAACATCTTTTTTACACTTCAGCTAAGTCCGAATCAACTCTCCATCCTATGGATGTAAAATACGAGATGCAGCAGGTTAAACGCGATATTAGGGAATTCTATCCAGATTTCGAAAAGAACGGTCGGATTTTAAAAATGAGAGCATGCGGCATTATAAATGAATGGCCTGAAAGTCGAACATGGCTTGGTTATGGTATGCCATTAGAGACACCGATATCTAATCTATTCAACGTAGGAGATTCATGCATTGCCCCAGGCCTTATAGGAACTCCTGGTTCTGTAGAAAGTGGATACCGGGTAGCCGATATCGTTGAGAAAGTATTATAATTCAATTTGAAGACTTATAAAATGTGATTTCATGGACATTACTGATCTAAAAATAGGAAGAGAAGGAACATTTATACCCCCATTTAAAAGTAATATCAACATAGTCAAAAGCTATGAGAATGAAGGATATGATTCTATATTTTTTGCTGATCATATCCTAAATTGGATACCGGAATCTATATGGACTCCAGAGATTACTGATCTTGCCACAGTTTATCCCAGTCCCCATCTAATATATGATGTTTTTGCTATGATGATTGCTGCTGCCTTAAACACAAAAAAGATTTACCTTGGAACAGGAGTAACTGAAGCTTTTAGAAGGAATCCCGCGGTACTTGCTCAAACTTTTCTAACTTTAGATGAATTATCTAGAGGGAGGTCAATACTTGGGATAGGTGCGGGTGAAAAAGAAAATACCATTCCCTACGGAATTAAATGGGAAAAGCCTGTAAGTAGATTAGAAGAAGCCATTATCATAATTAGAAAATTATGGGAAAGCGATCAAAATATAAATTATGATGGTAATATTTGGAAGTTAAAAAATGCCCTCCTCAGATTACCACCTTTTAAAAAAGGAAAATATCCCCCTATATGGATTGCTGCTCGTGGTAACAGAATGCTGGACCTTACCAGCAGATTAGGTGATGGTTGGTTACCTATATTTTTAAAACTAGATGTTTATAAAGAAAAACTAGGGATTCTACGTAAATTCACACAGAAAGCAGGGAGGAATATAGATGAAATTACTCCTGGAATTATTTTGGGAGTTATAACCGATGAAGAAAGGGAAGAAGTCGATAAAATGCTCAAAAATCCAATTACAAAAAATACCTTAATTCCTTTATATCATGAAGATTTCAAGCCATATGGATTATCACATCCTCTTGGAGAAAATATTGATGGAACATTAGAGTTTATTCCTACACATTACGATCAAGAATCAATGCTACAGATACTTGAAAAGATCCCTCCTAAAATGTGTCATGATTTTTACTTAAACGGTAGTCCTGATGAAATTATTGGTCAAATCGAAAATTATGCCAAAGTTGGTGTAAAACATATTATTCTCTTTAATGTTTCAATATTGTGTGGTCTTAAATATATTCCACGTTCAAATATGTGTATGAAAAAAATTATTACATATTTCAAAAGTTAATAAATTAGACATTCTTCTCTTTTCCAAAATTCGTCTATTAATTTCCTTTTCAATATCTTTCTTGCGCACTTACGAGTGAAAAGAAATCTAACAAAAATAAAGATAAAATTAGATTATAATATATTTTTTGTTTATTCTTTCAATTTTCCTTTTTCTTTTTAAAAGTCCATTCTTTATTTCATTTATGGCCTTAGATCTCGCATATTTGTATACATAACTTCGATTATTATGAGCTCCATTTAAAATTTCATGGGTCATCTTCACTAACTTTTCTTTCATAAATAAGAAAAGTCTTTCGGATGTCCATTGATTATTAACCATCGTTAAGACTACTGATGCTCCCGCATTAGACACAAAATCAGGAAATGCAATGATCCCTTTCTCCTCTAATAATTCTATCATTCCATTAGCATAAGGAATATTGGCAGCAGGTATAACAGCTTTAGCTTCAATTTTATCGATATTTCCTTTATTAATCGCATCTGGTCTTGCTCCAGGTATTATGAAATCTAGAGAATATTCAGAGGATAGTTCATATAATTTTTCTTTTTCTACTTTAACCAGATTCCTACTATTATATCTATTGACTAATTCATCTCCATATTGAATTCTTAATTTCAATAATTCATCTATATCAAGGCCATCTTCATCAAATATTGCTCCCTTGATTGTCGATAAACCTAGCAATTTGTAACCAAGTTCTTTTAAACATAAAGCTTCACTATTTCCTACTTTTCCGAAACCTTCTAAAATCACTTTAGGAATTTCATTCGAAGTTCTGAATGATTTTAGCTTTTTATATAATGTATCTAAACAGAAGATTACACCATATCCAGTAAAATGATCTAAAATAGTGTGACCATTTCTCTCCAGTTTAATATTCTCATTGAGCCACTGCTTTACTTTGGCAACTCTAAATATTTTTTCAAGATCACTGTAGACAGTTCCCATATCAGTGCCAGGATAGTAGATATCGTCTTTAATATATGGACTAATCATATCTGCAAAACTAGTAATTAATAAATCTTTATTTTGACTATATGGATCTCCCTTTATCCCCGCTTTCGCTCCTCCTGATGGTATATTATAAATGGCACATTTCAATGTCATTGCCCTAGCTAATCTAACTACTTCATTTAATGTTATATCTGGAGCTAATCTTACTCCACCGCTAGGAATCCCAAAAATTGTATTATCGATCACCAAAAAGGCCGTTAGATTAATAGATTCATCATTCAATAACAGTATTCGTTCTGGTCTTAAATTATCTTCTACAAAATCATCGTTAGAGTTTAAATCTAATATAACAAACACCATTAAGTTTTATCATTTTTTTTTAAATATCTTATATCATTATGTTTTTCTTTATTACGGAATATTAATATCTACTTGGGTAATTTAGTAAAAATTATTTCATAAGAAATTGTCGACCACGGATAAGGCTTAAACAGTAATTCACAAATATGTTTATGTATATTAGGTTCAGAATTTAAAAGAAAAACAAAATAGTTATTTTTTTTAAATAGGTTAAAGCCTTCAAAACTACCATTTAATAGAAATCTAAGATATTCAAAAAACCTACTATGATAATTCGCGATACTATTAGTTGCTAAATCGTAATGTTTTTTAAATAAACTAAAAATATTTTGATAAACCCTATTCTCGATTAACTCATTTATTAAATCTTTGTATATTTTCCCCTTGAAAGTTGGATTTTTTACTTTTAAATCTAAGAGTAGAATATTGAAATTTCTATTTCTATTATCTACATAAAGATCTGTCATATCATCCAATAAATTGTCAAGTATAACGTAGTTATTAAGAAATTTAAATACAATTTCATTAACCTCCTTTGCAATAAAAGGAGTTAAAAAGGAATAATAAAGAAAGAAATCACTATTTCTTTTTAGGGTAAAATTTATTAATTGTTTATCAGAGATTTTTCGCGGATTTTCTCTTAAACTATCTTCCATTTCAGCAACTTCTTTAATATTAAATAGAGCTTTTAAAACTAATTTATTCCCATCAATAGGAAGTTTCTTGAAATAAGTTTGAATATTCCATGAACTTATTGCTAATGTAGCTAATTCACGTAAGAATTTTTTGTAGTTCTCATTAGTTCTTTCAAGATAAAAACTATCTAATAAATTGTCTCCTATCCTAATATAATTGGATAAAATATTGACAACTTTAATGATATACCTTTTGTAATGTGTTAGATTTAAACTTGAATTTAATTCGTTAGGAGCTAATTTCTCAATAAAATCATTAATCAAAATTACAAATCTAGAAATTTTTGTTTCATTTAATGAACCATATTTTGTATTAATAACATCCAAAAGACCATATCTTTCAGAATATTTTTTAATCTCTTTATGAGATTTTCCTCTATAATTATTACCCACTGATCTAGCACCTGATAGGGATTAAGGATAAAAATTATCTTTTCCAATTTTAAAATTATAAAAACTTTATAAATTTAACTATTTGAAGTAATATCTCATTAATTATCATCGATAAGTGGTACTGTTGCATCTTCAGTTATCATTGATAAGTGATATTGCTGCCTTTTTAATTATCATCAATATAAAGATCTGTTGCTTTAAAAAATATTAAAATATCGACTGTAGTTAATTTGAAAATTATCTTTTTCAAAAAATTTTAGAGACTTCAAGTAAAAAATATATTAAAATTTAGTTATTGTTTAAATGTGCAGAAAATTTTTACATTAATGACGATAGACCTAACATTTAATAAACATTCTTAGTTAAAAACATGTATCACTACGTATAATAACTTTCAGGGTGAAAAAAACATCATTGTTAATGATTTAAAAAAATTTTAATTTTAATGTACGTTTTTAAGTGAATATGGCGTTCCTCTCCTTTCCAAAATTCTTCCCTTAATTTCCTTTTCAAAATTTTTCCTTGGTAAGTTATTATAATTTACTCTTTGGGAAGTAAATAAAAAGATATTTTTAATCGTAAAATAGAAAAAAAAAAATTTTATAAATTAAATTTATAAAATTTGTATTTAAAAATTTAAATTTGCTCCGCTAAATCATCAATTAAGTCGTATATCTCAGAACATAATTGAGAAATCTCTTCTTGATGTGCTATGAAATCGATCAAAGCAATATATACAAGTAAAAAATACATATCTTTCAAATTAATTGACTTATTATTTTCTACTTTCTCAATCATATACTCAATGATATATACAGCTCTCTCTAGATAAAGTTTACAGATAAATCTTTTCCTCCAATCATGGATTTTATTTATCAGATCTTTCAATTCGTCTAATTTATTTAGTAATTCTTTTAAAATCTGTTCAATAATGTTTCCTGTTGTTGCAGAAACGGGATCAGACTTTTCACTCTCCTTACCCGTTGTGTCGACTGCAGAAACCTCATATATATAGGTTACACCAGCTAATACAGTATAATCGCTGTAATTATTTGTTTGACTTGTACCTATTAATACTCCATCCCGATAAATGTTATAATAAGCTAAGTCGAGTTCTATATTAGCATCCCAATCAAGATCGATTTGTGTATCAGATACAATTGTAGCTGTTAACCCAGTCACTTTTGAGGGTGGTAAATCTTCGACCGTAATCGTAATGCTGGCGGAAATGGAGTTGCCGTTGCCATCTGTTGCAGTCACGGTGAGCGGATAAGCCCCAACCGCTAAAGGAACGATATTCGTGATTTCACCAGTAGCCGGATCAATATTGAAATTGGCAGTATCATCAATCGAGTAAGAGACTCCCGCAAGATCAGACGCCTCAACATCCTGATAAAAGGAGTCGCCAAGCTCTATGGTCGCATCGGCAGGTGCCACGACCCATACGGGATCTGTAGTATCCACCACGGTGATCGTGATGCTGGCAGATATAGAGTTGCCGTTGCCATCTGTTGCTGTCACGGTGAGCGGATAAGCCCCAACTGTTAAAGGAACGATATTCGTAATTTCACCGGTAGCCGGATCAATATTGAAATTGGCGGTATCGTCAATCGAGTAGGAGACTCCCGCAAGATCTGAAGCCTCAACGTTTTGATAAAACGAGTCACCAAATTCAACCATAGCGTCGGCAGGTGCCACGACCCATACGGGATCTGTAGTATCCACCACGGTGATCGTAATGCTGGCGGAAATGGAGTTACCATTGCCATCTGTTACTGTTACAGTGAGCGGATAAGCCCCAACCGCTAAAGGAACGATATTCGTAATTTCACCAGTAGCCGGATTGATATTGAAATTGGCGGTATCGTCAATCGAGTAGGAGACTCCCGCAAGATCTGAAGCCTCAACGTC
>JBHLNT010000190.1:0-8185 GCA_048941265.1 Promethearchaeota archaeon | reverse complement strand
CAATAGTATCTGGAATTTCTACAGAATTCTTTATTTTAATAATATCCATTATTTTTATAAGTCTTTTAGGAGCATTAAGTTCTTATTTAGCTTATAAAAAAATAACAATTAAAAAAGAAGTTTTTAGAAAAAAAATATTCAATAGATATATGGATGTATTAAATCTTGATTGTATTATAGTGAGTGATAAGCTATCTGGTCTTAGTATATATGAACATATACTTATAGATAAAAAATTTGACCCGATGCTTGTATCTGGATTTTTACAAGCAATAAGAGCTTTTGGTTTAGAATTATCGGGATCTGATGTGCATTCTCAAACAATTAAACTTGAATATCAAAAATCAAAAATTTTAATGTCAGAATACAAAAATTTCAGAATTATAAATATTTTTGAACAAAATCCTTCAAAGGAATTTAAATTTGCCCTTGAATCATTATCTCAGGATATCGATAAATATTTTGGTAAATTATTAAAAAATTTTAATGGAGAGTTAACTCCTTATGTTGGCATAAAAGAGCTCCTTGAAAAACACTTACAAATTTCAATGCTATCTCCGCTGAAAATTGTGATGCTTGATGAAGTTAAATTAAATAACAATGAAAAATCAACGATTAAACAGGCTTCAAATAATATGAAAAAGAAAAGTTCCATTTATTTTTATATTTCTGATTTGATTACAGAACAGGATTTTAATCCGAAAAGAGCTGAGGCTATCCTTAATTTAATCAAAAAGAAAGTTTTTCAACCTATACTTTAAACTTATCTTTCATCAAATCTTTGATTAGTTGAAAAATAAATACAAAATTTTGCTAATTTTTATTATATCTATCTTAAAATCAAGAATTTATTTTTCTAATTCTAAGACTTGAATTGTAAATAATTTTTAAAAAAATTTGAAACAAATTAAAAAAGATGGAGTGATATTAGATATTTAAAATAATCATTTTACTATTATTTTAATCATAAAATTAAGCGGGATAACATGATCGATTTTTTAAAAGAGCTAAGTTTATCAGATAAAGCAATTTCTCTTTATAAAGCTTTATACGATAAAAGTTCATTAACTATTAATGAAATACATGTATTAAAACCTAAATTGTCAAAAAAAGAGCTAATTGAAATTATAAATGAATTGTTTCAAACAAAATTATTAATTAAAATTGGTTCTAAGGATACATCAATTATAGGTCATTATATAGCAGTACCGCCTTTCTCTAATATTGGTGATTTAATTTCTCAGATTAAAGATAATATTGCGGGGAAAGAAACTTCTGCGGTCAAATTCGAAACTGTAATAGATAATATATTTAATAAACAGAGCAAAATAGAATTAGAAAATCTTTACAAAGATTTCCAAAGACTACAAAATGATGTAAATAATGATATTACTACAATAAAAAAAGAACTAGAGGAACTCTTAGATCAAATTGAAGATAAAGGAGAGAAAATAGATCTTTTGGACAAGTACGAGAAAGAATTAAAGAATATCATAAATTCAGAGTTAGCTTCAATTGTCATTATTGTGCTTCAAATGAAATCAGAATTTCAAGATAAACTTAAAAAAATTGGCATTTCAGACACACAATGGAATTCTCTTAAAGATGAGATTAAGAACACATTAGCATTAGGTGTTCATGAAAAATCTGGAGAATTGGGAGAGATTATTTCAGAAGAATTCAAGGATATTCGTAATAGTATAGAACAAAAACACATAGATGTTTTAAAAGACAGGTTTGAACAGAAATCAATATACTTAGGGATTTTAAATATGTTTAAGAGTGAGATAGACAAGTTCCATAAAGCGCTCCTTATGAAAAAGAACAATGTGGAATTAGACATGAAAAATTTAGAAAAAGTTTTAAACTCAGAAATTGCTAAAACTTTTCAAAAATCAATCGAGAATGCTTCAGATAATATTATATCAATAGAGAATTTTTTCCAAACATTTTTGGAGAATTCTGGGACATTATTTTGCTCATCAGTAGATAATTTTTGGCCGATATATAGTAAGGCTAAAATCAAAGAAGAAATTTTGAATTATTTAAAAAAGTCAAAAGAAGAAATTATTGTGATTGTACCTAAAATAGAAGGATATTTCCCGTTAAAAACTTTAATGGGCATAACTGAGGGTCCTAAAATTCAAATTATATCATCAGATGCTCATGAAAGCGAGATCATCCAATCATTATCTTCAAATAATAACATTGAATTCAAAAAATTAGTAAATAGTGACTTTATAGGAATTTTAAGTGATAATTCCTATTTAATACTAGGTTTGTATCAAGAACTTGAGCAAGATCCCTTAAATAATGTAATTGGTGTCGGAACCAATAATAAACAAATGGTTAATTTCCTTAAGCCCATTTTTTTAGAAAAAATACAAGCCGCCAAATATTCAAAAAATCTTCAGATTAATAATGGTTTTAATTATATCATAAGAAATATAAACGAGATCAAAGGAAAGAAAATTAGCAAGATTTTACAAGAGATTCTTGAGATTGCCTTCGAAAAGCAGGGTATTTCTCTGGATGTTGTAGAACTAAAATTATTAATAAGTAAATTAAAAAATGTAAATGCCCCATTAGATAATGATTGGAAATCGCATGTGATTGAAAAGATTAATGAATTTAATCAAAAATTCTCAAATTTACTATTGGCAATTCCTCCAGAATTTAGAGCCCCGGCTATTGATGCTTCAATTGATGAAACTGAACTTAAACCGTTAAGTAAGGATATCAAATTAGATTATTTTGATGATGTTAACGCGATGTTTGATTTATTTTTAGAAAAAGTTGACGATCTTACAGGAACTGAAATATCAAACCTAATACAAAATATGATTCAGATGGTAATTAAATTTCAAGGTTATTCAAATATTCTAGAATGGAAAGAAAATCTCAGTTCCATAAGTGAGACTCTAGAAGAGCCGTTTCGAGAAAAACTTAAAGAAGAAGTTACTAATTGGAAAACTGAACTCCTCACACCAAAAACACCTATAGAATCGTATTCTATTCCTTCAGAACAGAGGTTAGATGTAAATATTGCACAATCAGCTGAGGTAGCCAAAACTGAAGAAGAATATTATAGTCCTGCATTAGAAGAATTAACAGGTTCTATCGAAGAAGAGGTTTCTGATATAAAAGAGGGGAGAGACGTTAATGTAATTTATAGGGAAATCTCTCAAAATATAGAAGAACTTAACGGTTCTGAAATAAGTAAAAAATTGCAGACGATTATGGATATAGTCCTTGAGACAAAAGGGTATTCAATAGGTCTCAAGGATATGAGACAATGGATAAGCAAATTACGGATGATAAAAACACCACTTGTAGATGAAGTGTTATCTACTTTTAAAGAAAAATTAATAAAATGGGAGAAAGAGTCTATTTAAATATCATTTTAATCCTTTTTGTATTTTTCGTTCCATCTCTTTTGTCTTTCCGTAGCATTATTACTAATTTTGCACCTTGGATGTATCCGATCCTGTAATTCAAAAGTATTATCTAGTAAATCGTCTAAGTCATCATCATCTTCAAATTTTTTATCCTTTTTGGTCATAATTATAAATAATAGTTTTTCTAATTTTTATTCTTACTATGCACATATAGTTCTGATAAAAAATAGTTTTCATTTATATTATATAAATTGGTACATTAATTCATTTGTTTATTAATCTAATAAGGATAAAATTTGATATCTTCGTGAAACTGAGCTTTCACGAACATATAAATATTCTGATAGATCTTAAGGAAAAAGATGAGGTAAATTATTTTATTTTTTTTCAATTGATTCTAAAATCAAATCTGTAATATATTTATATTCTTTACCTAATTGCCCTTTATAGTTCACATATCTAAAATTGAACACACATAGGGGGCATGATGATACAATTTTATTTGTCTTTGTATTATTTATCAAATGAGAGCCGATATTGATACATAATTCACTATCGACCCCTCTAATTCCTGACCCGGCTCCGCAGCAAGGAGTTTGCTCTTTATGGGCTTCAAGATTTTTAACCGATAATCCGCAATTAGCCAAAAGTTCACGGGGCTCGTTATAAATATCCATTCCTTGAAGTTTCCGTCCCATTCGGCAAGCATCATGGTAAGTTACTTCTCTGTTTAATGGATTCAATTTAATTTTTCCTTCTTTTGCCAATTCATAGATTATTTGAACAATGTGTTTGATATTTATATTCCAATTGTCAAGAAAAATTGGATAAATATTATTAAATGCATACAAGCAACCTCCGCAGGTAACAATTATATTTTTAATACCATTTTTTTTGAATAATTCAAAATTTTCTTTGAATAATTTTTTCGCTAAAGGAATGTTGCCTGCGGAATAAATATACTCCCCACAGCAAGGTTCATTTTTGAATATCTTAAAGTTAAAACCCGCTTTTTTTAAAATTTCATAAGAGGCACTGGCGCTCTCTTTTACTCTAAATGATGACATACAACCCAGAAATAATAGAGTATCAGATTTTTCATTTTCATATTTCTCAGAGGTCTGATATATTTCTGGTAACCATTCTAAACGTTCTTCAGGATTACCCCCAACTGAATTATCTTTTTCAATGATTCCTTTGATTATCTTTTGATGAATCTCATAGGGAGCCTTATTTTGCTCAACCAGTTTTACCTTCGAATAATGAATAATTTTCGAAATCTCTATGCTTTGTTCGCACGTTATATCACATAATGCACATAAAGTACAAGTATAAAGTCCAAATCTCTCATCTTCATTAATTTCCTCGTTATTGAATACTCTTCCAGCAATTATTAGCCTTCCATTTGGAGATTGGAATGGATTCTGAGTCACAAGATAAGTATCACAAACACTATTGCAGTTTTTACAATCTAAGCATGAATTTACTTGTTCTAATATTTTAATTTCATCCATTATTTAACCAACTTAAAAGCTTCAGTTGTTAGATATTAATTATTTACCTTTTATATATTATAAAATAATCGATTTCTAAGAAAAATTATTCTTTTAAACAATTAATTATAACAGAGACAAAGGTATTTATAAAAATATTAGTTAATTTCACGTTTTCTCTAATATATTTAGCGACTTCAAGCTGAAACGCATTAACATTATCCTTTTTGTAGAATTGATGAGTAATATAACCCCCAGAATATGCAAGATTGAAATCTGTTATTCCTAATCCATCATCTAAGGTAAAATGCTTTGATAATTCCCTAACCATATCCGAGAAAACCCAATATCCATTAGAATCCGGGATTCCTGAATCATTTGCAATGTTGAGGGTTTTGCCAAAAATATTACCAAAGATGATGTCTGGATAATCTCTGTGCGGCTTAGTAAATCCATGAAGGTCTATAATTAAACATCTATTGTAATTAGATATACAATCTTTGTAAAAATTCTCTAAAGTAAAATGGTAGGATTGATGAATTTCTTTTGCTTCGACTGATCTGTGGTTAAACGCATCATAAGCTCTGGCAGGACGATTGAAATCAACCTTGCTCCTATGAATTTTACTTAAAATATAATATGGTCTTATTTCATTCTTTTGTAATTCTTTAAGTATTTTCTTTGTTATAAGATATTTATTTTTATCTGCTAATTGAGTACCTACTAACTTATTTGGTATATGCGTTGGTTTTAAAAATCCCCCATGAGGACAGGATAAAATAATGGGAACATAGCCAATTCTAGACTCAATATACTTTTTTAGATTCAAAATAAATTCAAAAAACGAGGATCTTATTATAAGAAAAATAATAAATTATTTGATTTAAATTTTCTAAGGTAAGGCAGCTAAAAAGGTTAAAAATACGTTCTGTGAAGGTTCAGGTAAATCAGTAATACTATTTTTCACTTTTTCAATAAACTCTTCTTTTGAGGCTGCTTCAGGAAGAATATAATTATCAATATCCTGAAACTTTTTAACAATTTTTTGATAGGCTACAATAAGATTATCAAGGTGTTTACTAACTTCTAAAGCCCATTCGGATTCTAGTCTTCCCTTCTTTTCTTCCTTTTTCTCTTTTTTTTCCTTTTTTTCTTTATCAGATTTCTTTTTATCCTTATCTTTAGATTTCTCTTTTTCCTTTTTATCCTTTTTTTCCTTCTCTGATTTTTTATCCTTCTCTTTTTCTTTTTCTTTTCCCATGGTAAATCAATTCCTTATATTTTTTTGTTATCCAAATAATAATTAATAACTATTTAAACTTTAGTTCTAATCGTGATTTATTTAAATTTATGAAATTTTAGCTTCTTATTTCAATTTTAAATAATTTGTTATAATTTATTTCGTACCAAAACCACTTAATAAAAAATTCCATAAGCTTTTTTAATTTTCAATTTTTTTGTTAAGTACAAATTAGTAAAAAAAATTTAGTCACTAAACTTAGGTATTGGGATATGGCTATTAATGAAGTTATTAGTTTTTTAAAAAAAAAGGGGTTTCGCGACACTTTTCAAGTGCTTACACAATTCAAGAACTATGAGACTGATAAACATACTTTTTATAACGAATTAAACAAATTTAGCTACTACAATTCATTCTTCCGAGTAAAAGAGGAACTAATAGATAAAGGTCTAATTAAAATTGAAAAAAATGCGAAAAAGAAGATGGTGAAACTTACCAAAAAAGGATTAGATGTTTATAATAAGCTAGTCGAAATAAACGAACTCATAAACCACCAAGTTAAAAAGAAGTAAAGTAAATCTAATTAAAATCTAAACCTCATTTTTATTTTTTTATTTTTTATTTACAACTTAAAGATTCATGATGATTCTTAAAAAATTAACAGTGGGACAATTATTTACAAATTGCTATATTTTTGGTACTGATGAGCATGTGGTCATTATAGACCCAGGAGGAGATAGCGATGACATTATTAGAACTATTGATAAGAATCTTAAGGTAAAACCCATTGCAGTTTTATTGACTCATGGTCATTTTGATCATTCCACAAAAGTAGGAAGAATTAAACGGAATTATCAAATTCCATTGATGTTTAATAAAAAGGAATATGATTCTGGAATTTTTTCGCAAATGAAAGCTGATAAATGGTTGATAGAAGGCGATACTATAGAAATTGATAATATAACTCTTCATGTGTTAGAGACTCCGGGACATTCTCCAGGCAGTCTTACTTTTTATTCCAAAGATGTAAATGAAATAAATGGTAAAAAATGTGATGGAATAGTATTTACAGGAGACTTATTGTTTCGCAGAAGTATTGGCAGATCTGATTTTGGTGGGGGAAATCAGGGACTTTTGTTTAATAGTCTTAAAACAAAAATAATGTATAATCCTGCTCTAACTGATAATTTTTTAGTATTTCCTGGGCATATGGGTAGTACATCAATAGGAGATGAACGTCGGATGAATATGTTTAAAAATTATTTTTTATAATTTGTAAAAAAAGAAAGCAATTAATCAATTTTTATTGGTTCTATATGATATTCTACTTTTTCGCCCTTTCCTATAATTTCGGCTAAGTCTTTCATAAATGAATTCATTAAAAACATTTTAGTCTGTTCGGAGGCATTGTAATTTCCAATAAATTTCTCAATAAACAAATTAATTATTCTTTTATGAGTATCGAAAACTTTTTTCTGTTTAATATTTTTTTCACATTTTAGAATAAATTCAATATTAGTGAGCCTATCTTTAGTGAGGAAGAATTTACTGTTTCCCAGATCGATTATTTTAACTTCCTCCTCTCCAATTTTTTGAGCTATTGTCTTTAAGGTCG
The DNA here is from genome assembly GCA_048941265.1 of Promethearchaeota archaeon. GTDB lineage: Archaea > Asgardarchaeota > Lokiarchaeia > Sigyniarchaeales > SOKP01 > LW40-45. Next base: position 439 of record JBHLNT010000190.1, on the reverse strand, counting down.
TAAAAAAATTAGATAAATAATCAGGATCCATTTCTTTAGAACTTGGGATGACATTTTCTTGTAAATAGATTAATTCTCCTCTGCGATTAAGAATATATAATCCAACTATATCAGTCATAATTTAGATTACTTTTAAAGATATTAGCAATTATTTTCTTAAATTACTATAAATATATTTTTGATTTTTAAAGAATAAAAAGTTATATATTAAACTCATAGTGAATAGTAAAATAAGTTTATGCTATTATTTCATCAAAAATCATTATGTCATTGGTAATAAATTAGTCTAATAATTTTATCTAGATTCTCATCTTAATCGATTTTGAGATGTTAATTTTTATTAAATGATTATTATCAAAGCTCTGGAATTTATTGATAGCTAATAGTTAGAAAAAAATTAATAGAGAATATTTTTATGTGTTAAGTATATTATAATATT
>JBHLNT010000189.1:0-8198 GCA_048941265.1 Promethearchaeota archaeon | reverse complement strand
TTTCCTCTTTTTTAATATTTCTAATATACCTTTTATCTTCTAATTTTTGAGCTACTTCCATAGATTCTAAACCAAATACATTTAAGAATTCCTCTAATTCTTCACCCTGATCAATAGTAATTATTTTACATCGTTTAAATCCTGCCTCCATTATTGCTCCTTGAATCTCAGTGGCAATTCTAGAGCCTAAAAATCGTTTTCTTACAGGAGAGCGTGCCCCTTTCCAGAAATAAATTCTATTGATGCCTTGATATATTATAATATAAGCGTATTCAGGATGTAAAAAATCCCCCAAATCCTCTTTTTTTATCTTTAATTCTGTATAATCACCAGTTTCCTTAACATCAAAAACCATAAAATCTTTGTATTTTATATCAATCATTTTAAACAATATCGGAGATTTAAGAAATACTCTAAATGAAAATAAATTAAGCACATAAAAATGTTTTTAAATTGAAAAATTAAGATTTTAAATAATAAAATTCTTATAAATAAAGGCATTGATTTTTTTAATAGGTTTAACTCAGACATTTACAATGAAATTAAATAATACTTTAGAAAATAAATTAGAAAACCTAATTTCTGTTTTGAAAAATAAAAAGGTGATTGTTGCATTCTCAGGAGGGGTAGACAGCTCCTTGCTTGCTTTTCTTGCAAAAAAGCATGGAAAGGAGGCACTGCTTGTAACTGAACGATCATTACTTTATTTAGATGATGACATTGACGATGCAGCTCAGTTCGCCAAAAAGTATCAGATCCCCCACATTATTATTGATTTAGATCCATTAGAGGATGAGGATTTTACAAAAAATCCGGTTAACCGTTGTTATATATGTAAAAAAGCACTTTATTCTGGGATAACACAGATTAAGGAAGAAAAGAATTATGATATAATTCTGGATGGCTCCAATCTAGATGATCTTTCGGATTATCGTCCAGGTATGCATGCATTAAAAGAATTGAATATCATAACTCCCTATATTGAGTTTAAAATTAATAAAGCAGAGATCAGGGAATTAGCTAAATATTTTGAATTAGATGTCCACTCCAAACCTTCAATGGCTTGCTTTGCTTCACGTATTCCATACAATCAAATCATTAATGAGAAAAAATTAATTATGATTAGAGAAGCTGAGAGATTTTTACGAAATACGTTTAAGTTAAACCAATTAAGAGTAAGAATTCACAACGAGAATTTAGCACGAATAGAATTACTGAAAGAGGATATTCCAAAGATTATAAATGATCAAGATTTAGAGCAAATTAAAAACAAATTTAAAGAACTCGGTTTTATGTATATAACCGTAGATATCGAGGGTTTTCGCAGTGGTTCTATGAATTTACCAATTACTAAAAATAAAAAGTAATTAATATAATAACTAATTTTAATTTTATTGTTGAACAGCCTAACCAAAAGAATTATTAATCATTAAAATAATTATTATTTATCAATACTAACAGAGGGTTATTTTTTGGCAGTTCCTCTTTGGCGGTTTATTCTCGTTTATATTTTATATGTTATTATATGTGGATTTTTTGCAATTATAGGTTATAAGGTATTAAAAAGGGATATAAAAGCTCGTCTAAATCAGTCTTTGTTCCTTTTTCATTTATCTTTAGTTTTTGCTTTAATCATTACGTTTATTTATGCATCAATTTCTAATCCTTCTCTAGAATACGTTGTAGTAATACTGCATAGAATAACAATTTATCTTATTATAATTGCGGCAGGTTTCCTGCTTTTATTTATTATATTACTCTACGATTCTGAAAATAAATTCACTTCGAATAAATTTCAAATTTTATATATAATTATTTATAATACGCTTGGATTAGGATTGTTTTTTATACCTAATGGAGTAAATGTTGAAATTTTACCAGATGGAACTCAACTTTACCCAGTTTGGAACGTGTCTTTCTTTATTTATTATTTAACTATACTCATAACTAATCTAATTGCTTCTTTAATTATTTGTCTTAAGATTTATAAAAAAATCAGGATTAAAGCTTTAGCTAAAAGATTGAGACAGTTTTTAATTGGGATTTGTTGCATTTACTATATGGGTTTTGGTGTTGGATTTACTAATTTTCTTAATATCCCACTGCTAAGGAATATTTTTGTATTTACTCAAGCAGTGCCCATTATTGGGGTAATTCTAATATATTATAGTGTAGGGACGAGTTTAAGAAAGCAATAATGATAAATTAGCACTACTAACAGATGATCTCTCATTAAAAAAAAGATTTAATAATTATCTAGTCATTTATTAATTTATTATAAAGAGAGGGTCTGAAAATGTCAATAGATCCGTTGCGATTTTATTTAATTTATATCTTATTTGGATTTGTATACAAAAAGATTTCTCCAAAGTTATGAAGAAAGGAAATTTAGACCTTATTATTAAGAAATTTAAGAATCTCGGTTTCACATATATAACAATAGATATCGAGGGTTTTCGCAGCGGTTCAATGAATTTACCAATTTTAAAAACCAAAGAATAATTAAAATACGTATTAATTATTGAGCCTTTGAATGAAAAGAAATATTAATCATAAAAGCCATTATTAATTATTGATATTAATTGAGGGTTAGTTTTTGGCTGTTCCATTTTGGCGCTTTATACTTATTTATGTTTTGTATGCTATAATATGTGTAATTTTAATATTTATAAGCTATAGTGTATTAAAAAGGGATATAAGAGATAGACTAAATCAATTCTTATCATTATTTTTCTTGTTCATAGTTTTTTCCTTGATAAACAATTTCATATATGCAGCCATTTCAGATCCTTCGTTAGAATACGTGGCTACATATTTACATATACTATCTATGTATTTAATCACAGTAAGTGCAGGATTTTTACTTTTATTTATTATACTTCTTTATAATCCGGATGGTAGACTTTCCTTATCCAAGTATCAGCTTTTATTTCTCATTTGTTATAACATAGTCGGAATTGGATCTTTTTTCATACCTAATGGGGCTAAAGTGGAGATATTATCAGATGGGACCCAATTATATCCAGTATGGAGTCTAGCGTATTTTCTATTTTATTTAGCTATTCTTGTGCCCAATATGATTGTTTCTTTATTTTATTCTATTAAGATTTATAAGAAGCTTAAAATTGAACCTTTGGCAAAAAGGATGAAACTTTTTCTTATAGGTCTTTGTTGTGTCTATTATATGGGCCTCGCAGTTGGTTTAACTAATTTTTTAAACATTGATTTATTAAGATTTATATTTACTCTTACACAGGCAATACCGATCATAGGTGTTATTCTAATTTATTATAGTGTTGGGATTAGTTTACAAAAAAATTCTTGAATAATTTAGAATTATTAATTTAATAAATCTAAAATGTTTTTCAAGTAAAAAGGTTTAATAATTATCATATAATTTATTAAATTATTAACTAAAGAGGGTAATCTATTGACACTGTCAATTTGGAGATTTATTCACATTTATATTCTTTTTGTATCAATTTTTGCTTTTTTTATATTTATAAGCTATAATATATTAAAAAGGGACATAAGAAATAGACTTAATCAAGTATTATCATTATTTCATATTTGTCTCGCTCTTGGTCTATTTATTACTTTCATATATGCCTCTCTTTCGGATCCCTCTTTAGAACCTCTTGCTACTCAATTACACCTCGTAACAATCTATTTTACAACAGTTTCAACAGGATTTTTACTTCTATTCATAATTTTACTATATAAATCCGAATATAGAATAAATTCATTAAAAAATCAATTGTTATTTATGGCTATTTATTTTATAATTTCACTCGGATTTTTTATGATACCTAACGGTGCGATAGTTCCAATCAAACCAGATGGAACACAATTATATCCTGTTTGGACTCTATCATTTTTTCTCTTTTATTTTTGCATTATTACAACAACCTTGATTTTATCTTTAATTATTAGTAAAAAAATCTGTGATGAGTTTAAGGTTGAAATTCTGGTTAAAAAAATGAAATTATTTGTATTTGGGATTTGTTGTATATACTATATGGGTTTTGCAGTGGGATTAACTAATTATTTAAATATTCCTCTACTTAGAAACATACTTACTCTCACACAAGCAATTCCAATATTAGGAGTCATTTTAATTTATTTTAGCATTGGAAGAACTTTAAAGCAGCCATTTTTAAACCCTGCTAATCAAAATCAAGAAAATTAATCATGAAGAATAAGTACTCGTTGATTGAATATAATTAATTATTTTCTTTCTCTTTTTTAACGCTTCTGAAGCAGATAATTCAATTTTTTTTTCCATTCCCAAGCGATCCTCTGGTGACTTCTCTCCTATCTCTTGTTTGATTTTCGTATATGCAGATTCTCTGAATCTTGGTAAAATGGATTTTCTATTTTTATTCATAAAGATCATTGAAATCTGGTTAGAATCATCTACATATCCAATTTCATTACATTTTATATTATTTACAGCAAGATCTGAAATAATTTGCTCTGAAACATGTTCGGAACAATATATTAGAAGCGCATCTAAAGATACTCCTAAATAATCAACACCCACTTTTTCTAATAATTCTAATATTTTCGGATTAACAAGGCATCGGATTTTTTCCTCGAAGATGGTTACTCCACAATTGGCCTCATAGTTAATTTCATAAAGATCGCCCCTTAATCCTCCATTTGTAACATCACACATAGCTCGAATCTCATTGAAATATTTTGATTTGAACAGAATTTCACACGCTTCTAAAAATTTAATATTTAAAGTTTCTTTTACAGCTTCATGGTTTCCAGAATATATTGCAGTAGTTGTTATTGTACCTCCCCCAGCGCCCTCTGTCATTAAAATTTTATCACCAACTTCAATGTTTTTTCTTGCTAACAACCGATCACTTGCAAGACCAACAGCACTAATACCCCCCGTCATTCGGTTACTAACTACCATGTCTCCTCCGATTCGTAAAGTTGAGCCAGCTGTTATTGGCACATTTGTTAGTTCTGAAATTGTCGATATGCCAGCCATAAAATCAAACAATTTTCCCACATCGGCATCATCACCTAAATGCACATCAACCATAATTGAAATTGGCTTCGAACCTTTGACGTATAAATCCCGAAGTGCAGCCCTCGATACGCTTATGTAAGTTTGCTACATATATTTACGTGAAAGCCGCAAATAAATGGGAAGTCGCTTAGACGAGAATGGATTCCCTCCATTTTAGAAACAATTATTAGCTTTTTAGGATCATACACCTCTTCTTTAAATCCTTTCAGATCCTGTAATCGAACAGCTCCCGCATCATCTAAAGATGTTGGAGATAAAAATGCTTTTTTCTCTGTTTCTGATAATTCAGTTATTAATTTATGGACGAAAAAATCTCCCGCACCTCGACATCCAACTCCTTGCTTTCCAACCGTGACATTTGCTTTATTAATATCTAATAAATCTTTAATGAAAGGATTTGAAATATTTGATATATCACTTTTTCTACATTCCTCATAGATTGCGCTGGCATAAGTGTAGGCTAATGGTTTCTCTATATCTTTAAAATCGAGATATTCTTGGACTAATCTTTCAATTATCTCATCTTTAGAATATCCGTGTCTCATTAATCTTCTCGTTAAACCTTCTAAATCACTCATAAAATTAACACCTTATTCTAAATTTTACTCAATTACATCAATGAACTTAGTTTTATTAATTTTTTCTTTATAAATAAATAGATTAAGCTTTTTAGAAGGGTATAGAAATTCTTTAAATATGTATTCCTAAATCCTGGAAAAATTGAAGGATATTGAAAGATATATTGATCTGTTGGTGAAATCAATTCTAAAAGTAATAATTGAATAATTTATTCTACTCTTCATATTCTAAATAATATTTAGCCTCTTTAAATGAAAGTAAACCGGCTTTTATTAACGGATCGATTAAGTCTAATAAACTCGTGTGTATAGAATTATGGTCCTCAATACTTTCACAAACCCATAAGTTTTCTAATCTATTATCTAAAGTATCGAGATTAACATGATGAACGATAATATCTGGTTTTAAAAATTTGCCATTAAGGAGACTTTTTTGAGAAATCTCAAGTTCAGGATGTTTTGCTAAATATTTTTCAATTACAAAACGATATTCAAGCATCAAATTTTGTCTAATAAGTTTACTTGCGAATGGATTTTTATAATCTTTTGGTACTTTTATCCATACGCGTTTTCTTCTGATAATACGATTTTTTCCCCACCGATCATCATAGGTTGGAATTTTATGTTTTTCCCATCTCCATCTATAAGCGGTTCTTTCAGAAATGCCGCAGACTTTTGCGAGTCGGGTGTCGGTAAGGTTGAAACGTTTATCTTTGACGATTTTGACTACCCAAGCTTTACTTTTATAGAGGGGATTCTCTTTTGAGCACTCTTGGTATGGGTTTACAGACATTCTTATTTCTCCGTGCTGATTTTTAAATTTGCACACGGTCCAATCATTCGGAGTTTTATACCAATCAATTGACTTTATTTCTTGTTTAATTTCCTCGATGTTCATCTCTCCTTTAAAATCATTAGGTTTAAGAATTTTCTTGATTTCTGAAGGATCTAAAGATTTAAAATTAAAATCATGATTTAATGAGTATTTTCCATTGCTAAACTGAAGTTGTCCGAGTTTATACATGTCACGGAAGCAATTATTTAAACTTCTCATAGATTTATTGTGTTCAGTTCTAGTTTTGTATAACCATAGGTTTTCTATTCTATTATCAGTGCGAATATGGTTGATGTGATGAACAGCACATCTAGTTTTTAAATATTTTCCATCAATAAGACACTCTTTTGATATGTCTAACTCAGGATTTTCTTTTAAATAATTTTCCATAACTATTACATGTTCAAATCTTCTTATCCAGCCTGAAATGTTTGGTTTTAATTCAGGATGGCGATAGTCTTTTGGCATAAATGATATAATATAACCATGTTTTCCTAGATGTGGTTGAGGGTCATTATACTTCCTAGGTTTAGCCGGTATATCTAATTTCTTTCGCCAATTTCTGATAGTTTTATCGTCTTTTACTCCACATATAATAGCTAACTTGCGATCAGTTAAACCCAATTTTTCATCATTATAGACTCGTTTGAGCCACTTTTTATTTCGATGTAAAGGATTTATTTTAGAGCAGTCTTGAGTTGGGTCTAGGTGAATAGTTTTTTTAGTTGTTCCATCAGTTATTGTCCAATCTGGCGAATTTTTATCCCAATCTAAATTCTTAATGTCTTGTTTTAATTTTTCAATTTCTCTGGCGTCATAGATTTTGTTTTTCGCATCTTTGGTGGGTGTTAAATTAGGATCAGGTTTGAATTTCTTATCTTTGGGAGGTTTTATATTAGGATCTGGCTTGAATTTTTTTTCTCGTGAGGAATTGATTTTGAGAATAGGCTTGAACTTAGGTTCTCGCGGAGGTTTTATGTTGTGGTCAGGTTTAAACCGTTTTTCTTGAGGAGGTTTTATATTGTGATTCGGCTTGAATTTGGTATCTCTGGGGGGCTTAATGTTATGATCTGGTTTGAATTCCGATTTATTTTCTTTCTTTTCAGATTCGTCAATTTTAATGGAATAATCTCGGTTATCTTTTATATTTGCTTCCACTTTGAGACATCTTTTTTCATGTTTCTTTATTCATATCTGATTTATATTCTTGTTATTTAAATTCATAGTTTTGTTTATATTTAAAAGAAAAAAGTGATTAAGAAAGATTTCTTATTTATAATTTTGAAAATTTTTAATTAAAATAAAAAGAAATTAATGAGAAGTAAAATTTAGTACTTTTCAAATATATTATTATTAATTATAGCCTTGATTAAAAGAAAAATTCTTTGATTATTTTATAAAAAACAAAAAAAGCTTGCTTAAGAAATTCTTGCCTCTTATCCCTCTAAAACTTCACACTTCTATAAAAATAAAATGATTTCTGGCATTTCTTAAAATATATTGATATATGGCCAGATTAAATACCTAACCTTGTTGTACTACTTTATCAATATTATTAAATAATCTTTCGAGACTAAAAGGTTTATCTTTAAAGCTTATTACTCCATTTGATAGAGCTTCTTCCTTAATAGTAGAGTCCGCACTCATGAAAATGATTTTGGTTTCATTATCAAGCTCTAAAATTTCCTTAGCTGCTTCAATTCCGCTTTTTAATGGCATGCGATGATCCATTAAAATA
>JBHLNT010000188.1:0-8231 GCA_048941265.1 Promethearchaeota archaeon | reverse complement strand
TAGTATTCAACCTGTCAATCAAACTATTCAAACAATCGAACAGAATTCTTTTAATTGCTTCATATCCTAAATCAATCTCTATATCATTATCATGAAAATCATTATTTTTATAAAATGCTTTAAAAATTTTCTCCGTTGACCTGATTTTTTGAACAGTATCAACAAGAAATGAATAGATTAGTCTACTTTCGTATTTTTCTTTCATAATTAATGAAAGCATTGCAAGTTCTCGCTTTCCACGAGCCCATTCAGAGATAACTTCGAAATATAAATTTATAATCCTTTTTTTCTTATTAATCAAAATTATTTCAAAAAAGGTCTCATTAATCTCCAAGTCAAAAAATCGTATTAACTTCTCAATTATATCTTCCTCTAGTTCTACATCTGGGTAGGACATTAAAATTTCTGGTCCTTTTACCGTATGAAAAAACGTTAATACGAGATGCATATTGATACCTTACTTTAGTGTACTATGTAGTAGTGTTATCACTTTTATATTTGAGTAAATACAAAATCAGAAGCATTATAACACAACTAATATTCTAAAATTTTCTAGTAGGGAGTTAAATGTAAACAGAAAACGGCAATTTAAAGAAATAACTTGTCTTTATCCTCAAATTTTTTGTCAAAACGTCCAAATTTGGCTCAAATACTTGTAAATATGGTGGTTTCTCTCCAGCGTCTTTATTTATTTTTGAAGCAATAAAAAAATGAGGTATAAACGCGGGAACCAAAATATTTATCCCAATTTCATATTCAAAACCAATTAAATTGTCAATTGTAATGCTATCAATTTCACTTTGAATTAATTCAATTCTCTCATCTACAGATTTTCTCGTAAATTTCTTTACTAAGGATTTTGGAAAATTTGGAACAATTAAATAGGGATTACTTTTTACCCTATCAGATGATTTAAGGAATACCACCCATTCTGGAAAGGGATGAATCTCCAACATTTTTTCATTTTCTAAATCAAGTACAAGATCACCAACTAAAGGAGTACCCATTTCAAAATGAGATCTAACTTTAAATAAATTAATATTATCGGGAGGAAGCTGCACTTCAAATAGATGTTGATAAGCGACTGGATTTTTATTGTAAGTTTCAAGCGTGATAATATTCTTAAGTTTAACTAAATTATCAGTCATTTTTATTGAGTGAGGGTTATTTTTTATTTAAATATTTCTTCAAAGTAGATAAAAAAAAAAGGAATTTGAAATTTATTAACATCACTTTTTTCTTTGTTAAACTCATTCCTTAATTCTTCTTAGTTCTATACTAACTGCATTAAATCTATCCATGCATTCTAAGTTAACAATATCCTGATCTCCAGTCCATTCCTTAGGAAATGAACCTCCAAACTGTAGCATGATAATATATGGGAAAATATCATGATAAAAAAATCCACATAATCCCCCAGTATTATGTCCGCTTAATTCTATTTGGTCTCCTTTTTTATGTCCCGCATTGCAATGCCCTTTTACCTGCTTTATTGTCCCAACAACACGATATCCAAATTTTAAATCTTCAACCATAATTTATCACCTCTCTATTGAGTTTTAAATAAGACTATGATCTATTTGTACAATTTTTTTGCCATATATATGTTTTATTTTGGAATATAAAATTCTAATTAAATATTAGATGTAATAAAGAAAAAGAAGGTTTTAAGGAGATACTGATTAAAATTCTGAAAAATATTCATCGCAAAAAGAAAATCGTTTTGGAATCCACTCAAATAATTCCTCTACTGCATTCTTGACTTTAAGCGGCCAATTTGTATCTAAGTACCAAGGATACCACATTGTCGTGTCAATTTCCGAAATAATATTAATTTTTTCGTAGATGCTTGACAACCTATCTAAAATTGTACATTCCGTCCAATTTGAAGCTCTCAATGTAAACCAACGTTCTTTAACTTCTTTTCTGAATTCCATATTGCATATCAACCGTTTAAATAAATAATTTCTTGAACAAATTTCGGATTCAGGATTCTCGTTGGGTCTAAATTTTTTGTTTAAAGATTGACCAAAACTAACATCAAAATCCCAAGGAATAAGAAAAAATTTACTAGGAGAAGAGTTTCTAACTAAGAAATAATTATGGGACCAGAAATCCTTATGCAATATAAAAAAATTAAATATAAAAAAGTCAATCAAGTTTTGTTTATTAAAAATTGAATATACTCCTGATTCAGAATCAAAAAATTCCTCATCTGAGGTATTTTTAATGATAGGAATTAATTTCGAAAATACATCTTCTTTAATATAAATTCCATCATATTCATTTGGCCAATCTTGTTCCCAACCTTCATTTGAATGTTCCTTAAAATTGCGATCATGAGAATCTGATTGAAAAATTAAACTAGAATTATAATTATTTTGAGCATCGTCAAGTCCATACAATCTTCTATCATTTTTTTCCGCAAGCAAATACAGTCCTTTAAATTCACCATTTAAAAACAAATTAACATATTTAGTATCTGGTAAAATAGCCGTGGGATTTGTAGGCTCAAGACTTCGCCACATATCAAATGAAAGCTTAATTCTCATATTTGTTAAATCTCTATACATTGCTATTAATAACCAATCATCATCTCTCCTCATTCCAAGTAAAGATCTCTCTTCAGATAATTCAATTCGATACCCTTTTTTTGGCAATTTTGCATTAAGTCTTCCTCTTAATTTTATTTTTGAGTTTAATGAAGGAATATTATCAGATTCATCTTTGCTTTCTAATTGAAATGAGCAATCGACATAATCCTCATCATTGATATCTTCCCTGCATGAAATTTTTATGGTAGGAATTTCTGAAGAATCAATTGGAGATTTAATTACATAAGTATAATAAAATACTGCTGAAACCATAAGAAATGCAATTAAAATAAATATGAAAAATTCATAATCTCGTTGATGAGTTGAGGGTAGACGTCCAAAGTCATTTGGGGGCATTTTAAAAAAATATTCTCTTTAATTTCTGAGATTAATTTTGTTACAATTGGTTTTAAATATTTTTACCTTCTTCAGAAAGACAATTGCTAATCATTCAATATCTTAATCAGTTGAATTTTTCAATTTTATTAATTAAACAAAAATTAAAATAACAAAAAAACTAGATTTTTAAAGTTTTTAATGAGAATATTCTGCTATTTCTCGATTTATGTGTTTTACCGCCAGTAGTGTTACTGAAGTTAAATAAGCCGTTTGGGAAGCCATCAATAACCATTCCCATACGGGAGCCCATTGCCACCATGGCAAAAAAGTCCAAAAATGATCCGTATACCACAAATAAGGCACTGTATAAAACATATAAAAGAATATTGGAATTAAAATCCAAGTATTAATTACAAATAAAATTCGCACTCTTGTTGGATGTTCTATTCCAATCTTTTCCTCAAGTATATCTGGAAAAATTATAAATTGTGAAGCCACAAGAATTCCACTGATCAAGAAAAAAGTAAACGCAATATCCGCGACAAGGTCATGCCATGATGGATACCAATACCAATCACCAATTGGAAAGAGTTTATCCCAAACTTCTCCAACATCTTCAGAAATTACACCTGTAAAAAATAATCCTCCCATTCCTATTAACATACAACCAACCGTTAAATTTGCTAGTAGTTTTCGCAATAATTTTGAATCATCTCCTATAAGGATTTTCTTTATGTACAAGGTCGGAGGAATCATTAATAAAGCTGTATTCATCATTCCCCAATTAATGATAATTGGCATTGGTGTAAGGTCTTGGTTACCCAGATCACTTATATAATTAATGGCCGGATTAAATCCGGCAGGATCATAAGAGGGCCCAGCAGGATCTAATTGAGCTATCAAAAGTGCTATTATTACACTAGATAACCACGTTGTTGTGGCTGCAATCCATGAAAGCTTAACGACTTTTGGATTAGTTATAAACTGATGGAAATCATTTAATTTATCTTTAAATCCCATATTTACTAATTAATCTAACTAGTTAATAAAACTAATTTCAACTTACATAGACTTTTATATTAGTTAAGAACTTCGGAATTTGCTTTATTATAATAACTTCATAACAAACTATATTACTACTTTCGATAGCTTCTGTTTAGCAACTCATTTATATCTTCTAGAGTGGCAACTTTAGGATGAACAGTATAGTTCCGAAGCTTCATTGTATCTTCTCCAATCATTTTCAACTCACTTTCAGCTATATTCTTATCTTTTAAACTAATCCATAAACCTATTTTTTTCAAAAATAGATCTATTTCATGAGACAGACTTTCTGCAGCCTTTTCATTAGATTCATTTTCTAATTCAGGATTAAACAGTTTAGCAATTTTTGCATATTTAGTTATTGCATGTTTCCATGTCCATCGAGTTATTTCAGAATACATTATTGCCAGAGCTTCTCCATGCATTATATTTGAAGTATGCCCACCAATCGCCATAGCAATTCCATGAGGAAGTGTGGTACCTGCATTTGTAATACAAATACCACCGAGAGTACTGGCCCAAGAAAGTGCCTCTCTTGCCTCTCGATTAGAACCATCGTTTACAGCAATAGGAAGATATTCTATTACTTTTTTTATTGCATCTAAACAAAGGACTTCGATAAAATTTGATGTTCTTTTATGCAGAAAACTCTCAAAAGAATGACAAAAAGTATCAAAGCCCGTTGAAGCTGTAATATGGGGAGGAACTGTCAATGTAAGTTCGGGATCAACAATACTTACACTTGGACATAAGCCCCAATCCGCAAGTGCAGACTTGAATTTTAATTGGGGATCTTTTATTACTGCCATTGTAGTGACCTCAGATCCAGTACCTGCTGTTGTTGGAATGGCTATAATAGGAAGTAATTTTTTATTATCAATTCTCTTTTGTCCTAATCGATAATCCCATGCTTCACCTTCATGTGTAGCACCAACAGATATTGCTTTTGCAGTATCTATACTAGAACCACCACCTATTCCTACAACAACATCAATATTATTCTTTTTCGCAATTTCAGTACCTTGGTTTACAATATCAATTGTGGGGCTAGGATTAACGCCATCAAAATGGAATACATCAACTCCTGCATCATGACATAGGTTTTTAACTTTATCAAATAAAGGTTGTAATGCTGGAAATGGTTTAACTGTAACTAAAAGACATCTCTTTCCATAACGAGTTACAGTTTTACCTATTTCATTCACCCGACCCCAACCAAATACAATGCGAGTAGGTTGATAAAAATTAAAACTTCTCATAATATTTACTCTAATAATTTAACATTTATTAAGACTAATTATAAATATAGAATTATTAGCCTCTTTCTATAAATCTGATAGAGCTTGCTTTATACGCTCCATCGCTAATTGAATTCTGCTTCGTGGAAATCCAATACTCAATCTTTGAAATCCTTCCCCATTAGCAGTGTAATAACTGCCATCAACAGATATTAACCTTGCTTTTTGAACTAAAAGTAAGTGAATTTCATTATATGGAAGTGATACTCTGCGAAAATTTAGCCAGGCAGTTGGAGTACCCTCCCGATGAATTAGATCGATGTTTAAATCATGGATGTCAATGAAATCCTTCATATAATTATAGTTTTCATCTAGATAATTGGTGAGCAAGTCTGCCCACGGACCACATTTTGAATATGCTACTACTAATGCAATTATGCCAAAAACGCTTGGAGCATAGGCAAATTTTTTATCTAAAGTTTGAAAAAATACCTTTCGTAATTCAGGATTTTGGATATGAATGTTTGCTACCTTCAGTCCGGATAAATTAAATGTCTTGGTCATAGAAGTTAAAATTACAGAATTCATAGCATGTTCATTAGAAATAGAGGCAAAAGGAGTATATTTGTAATTCTTGGCTGTGAGATCGCAATGAATATCATCGGAGACTACTAAGGTTTTATGCGATAGGCAAATATCCCCTAGTTGTTTCAATTCTTTTTTTGTCCACACTCTCCCAACCGGATTATGGGGATTACACATTGAAAGTAGTTTAATTTGCTGAGTTTCGAATGCTTTTTCAAGCAAATCAAAATCAATAAAATATTTATTATTCTCTAATATCAATGGAACAGTCACCAATTTTCTCTGATATTCCTTTACTGCTTCTGCTAAAGGTTTGTATATAGGAGTAAGCATTAATACATTATCATTAGGGTTGGTAAAGAAATTAACTACCTGCCTATAGGCTGTAATAACTCCCGTACTGTACATAAGATCCTCACGGGAATATTCAATATCATGCCTAGTTTTAAACCATTTAATAATTTCATCATAATACTCTGCTTTAACTAGAGTATAACCGTATATACCGTGATTGGCTCGCTCTTTAATTGCTTCTATGATTGGTGGAGGGCACTCAAAATCCATTTCTGCATGATTAAATGGAAGTAGGTCTGTCCTGTTATATCTTTCAATCATATAATCAGAATCCCATTTGACTGACCATGTCTGAGTTCTATCAACAATTTTATCAAACTGGTTCGGATCAAATTCCATATGTACGAAATTTTAAGAAAGAAAAAAAAATTTATGATTTAAAAGAATAATGATGTTGAAACACCTATACATTCATGATTCTATAAAAATTATGATTGAAAGTAAGAATATTGTTAGGAGAGTAAGACTCTTGAGTAATTTTTTTATTTTTCGAGTTTTGAGATTCTATCATCTAAACTATCAATTTTTCTAAGTATATCATTAAGTTTCTCGTCTAACATGAGACGGAAACGCTCGTAAATATCAGTGATTCCTTTTTCTCGCTCCTTTTTACCCATAAGATCGATTTCGCGTTTGAAATTTTCAATATAGGCATATAGATCTTTGCAAAAAGCATCAAAGATATCCTTACTAAATTCAAGTCCTAACTCCCGTGAGAGGTTTTTTTCTGCTAAATCTTGCCAACTTACATCATCACCCTTTACTGGAATCACAGGGATAGAGAACTTATCTGCTAGCTGGAGTTCATTGGCACAATCTGCCGATTGAAATACCGATTTCTTAGTGGCGATGAATAATATCAATTGAGATTGCTGAACAGTATCCAACATCCACTGGTCGATGTTTCCCGCGAGGTCATCTTCGCAAAAAAACACCTGAGAAATTTCTTTTTGTTTTTCTAAATACTTTACAAGATCCCCTATACGATATGGCTCAAAATCTATAACTGCATGAGAAATAAAGACTTTTATAGTAGCTTTCTTTCTTAAATATTCTCTGATTAAATCTGGAACCTTTTGTGAAATAATCATGTCTTCGGGATTAAAGGGATTGTTACTTAAATTTAATTCGGTGATCTCTTCAAGAGCCCATAGCTGTGTAGGAATCTCCTTAAATTGGTTGTTGCTTAGATCTAATTTTTGGAGTGAAGTTAAATTCGCAAAAGTTTCAGGTAGAGATGTCAAATTGTTTCCTAATAACATAAGCTCCTTAAGATTATTTAGCTGTCCAATAGATTCTGGTAAAAATGTCATTTTATTTTTGGGCATTGATATAACCCTTAGATCTTTCAAATCTCCAAAATCTGTTGGAAGTTCTGCTAAGCTTGTTTCGCTGATACTCATTTGTAAAATTTTTCCTTCAAAAACTCTAAGGCAAACACCATAAGTACGAGGGTCTCTCCAAGCTTCATCAGCAGAGCTAAGAGTTTCGGAAAAAACACGATTGATACCATCTTCATACCAGCTTATTTTTTTAATTATCGCTATTTGATCAAGAGGGACTCCTAACCTGATATGCAAATTAAAAGTAGGGTCGGATATCTTTACATTTTTATCATCTAAAGCCTTTAGTATATCCATATTCGATTGAGTTAAGTCAAGTGTCTGTGCCCTATCATTTAGATTTAATATTTTTAACTCATTTAACGTGAGCAACCATTCAGGTAAATTAGATATTTTATTCCCGAATAAATATAACGCATTAAGATTTCTGAATTCCTTTAGATAATCAGGAATCGCGGCTAAATGACAATCGGTTAAGACCAAATCTTTGATATATCTTAAATTCTTAAGCCATTCGGGTATATCTTTACCCTCGGGACAGTTTAATAGCAATCGTTCTATTTTTTCCAACTTTTTTACTGAATCTCCTAAAAGTTTTAATCTATCATCATCTAAACCTAGCTCGATTAAATCGAAACCAAGCATAATTATAGAGCCTTCAGCATCAAAATTATATAGGTTCTCAACTTTTGTATATGATTTCATATCTACCCTTCTAAAGGATTTTCCACAAA
>JBHLNT010000187.1:0-8255 GCA_048941265.1 Promethearchaeota archaeon | reverse complement strand
TTATCATAAATCTTAAATTCTAATTGTTCTTTGTCAATAATTCTATAAAATTTCTTAATATCATCTGAATATATATTTCTAGAGAATATATATACATTAAAATTATCACTTTTATCATATCCCAGCATCTCTAATAATTTAGGATTTACATATGAATAATCATTAATAGAAAAATCATATTCTAGTATCCCCATAGAGGAAGTTTCTAATAAATCGCGATATTTACTCTCACTTTTTTCTAAAGCATCTCTTGCCCTCTTTCGTTGAATATTTTTCCATACACCATCCATGAATAACGTTAATTGATCGATGTCAGATTCGTTATAATTACTTTCTTTATTAATTACAGCTGTGACCGCAACGATATGCTCTCCCTCTAAAATTGGGATACATAAAAAGCGATAAATTCTTTCTCCCATATCAGATATGCATATAAATAAATTTGTGCTATTTGTACAAATATTACTAACAATCGGCTTTCGTTTAATCAAAATTTCATTCCAAAGATTAATATCTTTTGAAAAAAATTCTTTTTTTTGTTTAATGTTACAGCGATCTTCCATTTGATTTGAACAAGACACTACTTTTAAAGAAGATTCATCCTCATTTAAAAAAAAGATACAACCAAGTTTGCTTTTCGTTAAATCAACACTTTTTACCACAGCAAAGTCAGCAATTTCTTTTTCAGAGAGATCTCCCATTTGACTGAGTCTGAGCAATGCTTCAAGACGAGCTTCATTCATTTGTAAAATTTCTTCAGAACGCTTTCTATTCGTAATATCCTGCATTAATACTTCTATTAGAGTTTTGATTCCTGTTTCTACAAAAGAAGCCTGAACATTAACCCACACAGAGTTATTAGTTTCTAATATAAGTTTAATTTCAAAAGGTTTAATGTTCCCTTTCTTGAGTAATTCCTTATATTTAGCATTAATTAAAGATAAATCTTCTTTAGAAAAGTGATACACATTTAGGAAGTCTTTTCCTATTATTTCTTCTTTCTGAATTTTAAAAAACTTTAAGAATGCTGCGTTCACATCAATTATATTTCTATTAGCATCTATTAAACATATCATATTTGGTGAGCTTCCAAACAAATGGCGATATTTCTCCTCAGATTCAATTAAATCTTCTTCTGCTTTTTTTCTCTGTGTAATATCAATAGCTGAAATTAATCCGGCTGGTTTCCCTCGATAATTAATAGATTGACCAAATAACTCTACCCACATTAATTCTTTAGATTTTTTAATACATCGGACTTGGACATTAGTTCTTTCGGGTCTAAAGCCTCTTTGTAATTGAGCTGCTAGCTTAGCTATCAAATCTCGATCTTCTGGGAAGAATAATTGGAGATATTTTTCAGGTTTCCATTCTTTCAATTCATTCATAGAATATCCCAGACTTAATGCAGCACCTTGATTAATGTATTTCAGGGTCTCGTCTTGTAAAATAAACAAGCCTAATGAGGATCTTTCACTAATTGTTCTAAATTTTTCTTCTGATTCCATTAAATCTTCTTCAGCTTTCTTTAATTCTGTTATATCGTCATAAGTAACAAGAATTCCAGCAGTGTTTCCTTCAGAATCATAAAGCGGGATTCTATTGGTGTCAAACCATAATTTCTCTCCATTTTTTAAAACCCACTCTTCAATTATATGAAATTCTGGTTGATTAGTTTTTATAATATGGGTTTCTTTCTCCTCAAGTTCTAATATTTTTTCTATTGGTAATAAATCTTCTAATAATAGATCTTTATTAGTCTCGCCAATTACATATTCGGGATTTTCGGCACCTATAAAATTTGCGTAGTTTTGGTTGCATCCTAGATAAATTAAATTTAGATCTTTCCAGAAAATATTCTCGGGAATATTATCTATGACTTTTTGAAGCATTTCATATGATGTTCTTAATGCTTCCTCATACTTTTTAGGATAAAATAATTTCCAAAACCGAATTTCAGGTAAGGAAATCATTAGATTTTTTAATTTAGCTTCACTTTCATTTATTTTCTTCTCTAACGCCTTATTCTGAGAACTATTTTTTAAGATTAAAAGGAGCTTCCGATTATTATTCTTATCTTTATATTTTTTTATTTTATATTCAAACCAAATATATTTATTATTTTTATTCTTGAATCTTATTTCCTGAGAATTTACCTTTCCATCAGTCCCTTTTTTCAAGAACTTTTTAAAATCCTTAGAGTCTTCAGGATGGATATAAGTTAACAGCGATTTATCAATTATATCCTCATTTGAGTAATTTAATACACTCGAAAATATCGTTTCATTAATAAATTTAATTTTGTAAGGATGATTTCGATCAATTATACAGATTAAATCATTTACATTCTCAATTATAACTCGATATTTTTCTATTAACTCAATAGAATCGTTTTCATTATCAATCATATTAGATTATTCCTAATGTCACGACACGTAAAGATCTGAGATAGTTCCTATTATAAAAAAGTTAATATAACCTATTTATATATTCACATATTATGTTAATAGCCAAAATAAATAAATACATCCTAAACATTGTTCGTACTCATGAAACTAATAAGTGATGATTTTAAACAAAAGCAATCTATGGATAAGAAATTTTCTTTCCGAGCGGGTAATATCTCTCCACATCTCAGATGGGAAGATGCGCCAAGTCAAACAAAAGGTTTTGCTTTATCGTGCAATGACCCAGATGCACCTGTAGGCGATTGGATTCACTGGTTAATATGTAATATTCCAGCTAATGTTAATGAAATTCCTCAAGGGGGACCTATTCCTGGAACAGAATTAGAAAATGATTACGGAGAAGTAGGTTATGGAGGACCTGCGCCCCCAAGTGGAACACATAGGTACTTTTTCCGAATATACGCACTTGATGTTGAGTATTTAGAGGGGATTACTAAGAAAAATTTTCAAAAAAAAATAAAGGAACATACCATCGAATCTGCAGAATTAATAGGACTTTATAGTGCCTAGAGGAAATCTTTAAATTCGCTTTCCTTCTATTTTTTAATGATGATTCTTGAAAGCAAGGATTTTAAAAACAATGAGATAATGGATAAAAAGTTTACTTGCGATGGAGAAGATTTCTCTCCACATTTGAAATGGTATGATATTCCCAAAGGAACAAAAAGTTATGCACTTACCTTTACTCGCCCTGATCCAGAGTTAGGAGAAATTGGTCATTGGTATATTTATAATATCCCTTTAGATGTCAATGAAATTCAACAAGATGGAGTAATCCCCGGAATAGAAGTTGAAAATGACTTTTGTACTCTAAATTATGAAGGACCTAATGCTGCAGATGGAATTAAAAAATATATTTTTAGAATTTATGCTCTAAATGTTGAAAAATTAGAAGGTTTAAAAAATCAAAATTTTAGGAAAATAATAAGACAGCATACTCTTGAATATACTGAGCTTATTGGTTTTTACGAAAGAAAATCAATTCCTAAATCTTTTGATTCTTGTAGTGGATGTGGTACTTCTAATCGATTTTAAAAGATCAAATTTTATGAAAGGCCAGTTTTAACAAGTCTATTGTTCTTAAAATATCAATTTCATTATTGTAATAACTAAATGCAAATCTGATTAAAGTTTCTTTCTCGGCATTTGGATATTTTTTTAATGACACATAAACGTTATTTTTTGATAAAAAGCGATGAATTTTTTTCGATTTCTCATGTTCTACTGTAATGATACCTGATCTATATTCGAGTTCTGTAGGAGTAATCAATTTAAAATCAAATTGTTCAATTTCATTTAAAAATTCAGTTGTTAATAATTTTATTCGGTCTTCTACTAATCGAATACCATTTTGGATGCTGCCTCCTCCAATTTCATTTTTAATGAGATTAAATGACCCTTCAAGTCCATATAATGCTGCAAAATTTGGACACCCCCCCATTGAATCCATTGCTCTGGCCTTTTGAATGACTCTAAGATTTTCATTATCCATATCAAAAGCATTCTCGACACTTAACCAACTGGTAAAAGGTAATTTATTTTCTTGTATAAGCTCGTCTTTTATGTATAAAATTCCAATTCCAAAACCGCATGCAGGTAATTTCAGGCAACTACACAAGAGTATATCGATATTTTGCTTTTTAACATCGATTTGAAAGCCTCCAAATGACTGAGTCGCATTGATGATTGATATGAGGTTGTTTGCACTACAAAATTTACCAAGTTTTTCAAGATTTTGCCTATATCCATTAAAAGACTGAACATGACTATGTACAATATATTTAGTATTTTCTGTTAAATACTTTTCAAAATTTTCAATTAAATACTTATTATGTGTATGTGGAATTTTTTTGGTAGGATACCCCATCCTTTTAAATGTATGAACTGATGCCGGGAACTCAATAGAAGGATATAATATTTCTCCAACTTTATCCTCAAATAAATGAGCAATTGTATGTAGACAAGTAGATGTGTTTATCATAAAGGTAATTTCATCTGGATTAGCATTAATATATTCCGCTATCAATTTACGATTAATATCATTGTGCACAAAAAATAGTTCATGATGCTGATCTCCATAGTTCAACATCTCATTGTAATATTCCATACTCTTTTCATAAACGCATTTTAGCATTGGTGAAGAACTTGCTGCTGCTAAATAAGTTAAATTTTTTAGTGCTGGAAACTGTTCGTGCCGAATGTTTTCCCAATTAACCGACATGAGGTATCAACTTTTTTTTAAATAATTAATTCAATATTATATTTATAATAAGTATTCTAAATAATCTGTAAATTAAGATTTATTCTAAAAAATTTTAAAAAAGATTAAAAGAGCTACAGATAATTCTAAAATTTATATGGATGAATACTAATCTAAATAACTTTAAATTTTAGAGTTTATAATGAAAATAAAAAAAATGAATATTTTTTATAGACCATTTACGATTTTACACTTAGGAGCATATGCATCTTGAACAGCATAATTGTTAAAATTAATGCTGTAGTGATCCCTCCAACTGGATTTAACGTCGTCTAATGTCATTTCATACACACTCTCTTTAACTTTTCCCTCGGCGCAGATCAGGGTTCCCGCCGGAGTCATCATAATTTCACCATCCTTGACTACGATTTGTCCCTCTTTTATCGTATAAGCTGCAGCTGAAAAAGCTTTTTCGATCGTTTTACCATCATAATTATTGGGATCAAGTTTAAAGATTGCTACATCACCTATAGCTCCGATTCCTAAATGACCTCTATCTTTTAGGCCTAAAAGTTTTGCAGGAGCCGCTCTCGTAGTTATACATAATTCATTTAACGAATATTCTCTATCAATATCCTTTAACGTTGTGGCGTCACTAGCTTTTTTAGCGACCACATTATTAAGCATATCTTCTCGAGATTTCTTATCCATTAACCATTTATATACAATTGGATAAGTTGTGAAAGGTGCACCATTTGGGTGGTCGGTTGTCATTAATATTTGATAGGGATCCTTTACTAAAAGTAATAGTTCTAAACCAATTGCCCATTGAATCGCGTTAACTGCTACTTTCGGACTGAAGAAATAGGGAACTACACCAGAACCCGATTCTCCTTCGACTTGACCATTTGACCATTTAACTCCTGGCTTTGCTCCCCAGGGGCTCATTCCTCCTAAATGATGTAAAGCAAATTCCCATGGTCCATCTCCAGTCATAGTTGTTGTTGCATATTTGGTGAAAACTATATTACCACTATCAATAGAGATATGCTTATGATTATTTACATACTCAGCTATTTGTGGAGCGCCCGTTTCAAAGTTACCCCAATTTGTACCTCCATAGGCATTAAATTGACAATGAGTTATGTGGATACTTTTTTCACGCTCATTTTTAGGTTTAATATTTTCACATATCTTAAAGGTCTCAAGTGAGTGCTCAAAATTACCTGGATGACCGAGATTATTACAATGAACATGAATTGAATGAGGTAATTCCAACATTTCATTAGCTTTTGCTAAATTCTCTACAATTTGTCTTGGAGTAACTCCCCAATGAAAAACTTGATCATCTAATGAATCCACATTTTTACCCCATGCCCAGTTTTCAACTCCTCCAGGATTTACAATCTTTATTGCATATCCTTTAGTAGCTTTTAGGATCCAGGCAACATATCCTGCGAGTTTATCAATGTCATTGTTTTTAATATATTTCATGACAAACCAGTTGTTTCCAAATAAAGGAAAAGCAAGTTTATCTATGATTGGCATCTCTAAAAATTCTTCATGGGTGTGTCTTGCCTCAAGTAAGGGCATTGCAGGTTCTGTGACCGTTGTATAACCTAATCGCGCATATTTGTATCCTGTCATCCACGTAGATGGTACCGCAAATCCGGTACCACTTCGCGTTAATTTTGTTTTTTTCATCGTAGCTTCTAGTGGTTTATCTTCAGGTCTGAAGGATCTTCCGACATTAACTTTAGCACCAGCAATATGGGAATGCGGATCAACGCCTCCTGGGAATACAATCATCCCTGAGGCATCTATAACTTTCGCATCTCCATTAACTTTATCGACAACAGCACCATCTTTAATGTGAATATCTTTTTTCTCGCCATCAATTCCGTTTGTTGGGTCATATACTATACCATTTTTAATAATTAGATCTTTCATGGTTATTTTCCTTAATTGTAGCTATAATTTTAATAGAATTTTATAATTATTAACTTTTAAGATTATTCTAATATTTTAAAGAATCTATTAAATTTATAAAAAGTTATTATTAAAAATAAGTCTACTAATTAGTAATATTTAAAAATTAATGATTTAACCTTAAATTTTATATAATTAACTTAATCCTCTTTGCCAAATATACCTCCAAACGCGCCCATCATTGCTTCAATCATTTTTTTAAGATAATCTCCAAAAAACATATCATTAAATAAATTTCTTGTTTTATTCCACATTTGTTTATCTTTGAATTTCATTGATATGTATTTTTCTTCTTGATTTACTTCAATATCGCAATCAATGGGTTGATTTTGATTAATAAACGCTGATAACGATTGTCTCATCTCGTCTTCACTTTTCAACATATCTCCTACCATTTGAGCCTGTTCAATATTTGGTTCTTTAATTATTATTTTGATTGATAATTCTTCCTCATTACTTGCTATTTCTACAGCTTTTTGGAGCTCCTTTTTAATCTCATCCCAGTTAAAATCTTCCATGGTTTATTGTTCCTTTATTTATGGTAAATTTCTAATAATTTTTCTATATCAACATGATTATTGATATTAATAAAAGTATGTAATTTTTCATCTAACGGTTGAATCTCATTCTCGATAGAGATATATTTAATATTCCAATTTTTATCTAAAATCTGTAATAATTTGTAGGTTTGATTAGTAAGATTTTCTTTAATTTTTTGAAGTGCTTTAGCGACGGGATATATCGCAAATAACGGTTCTATATAGTTATTGTTCCATCTTGGAACACAGCAATCTACATTATTTGCTTGTGTTATTAAAAAATTAATTGTTTCGAATTTAACTAGTGGCAAATCACATGATAAAGTAAAAGCCTTTTTATATCCTAATTTATTTAATTCTCTGAATGCCGAATATATTCCAATTAAAGGTGTTCGAAGATTTTTTCCTCGAATATATTCACTATCATCTATTATAAAAGCGGTAATATTTCTATAATCGATAGTATTAATATATTTTTGAACTTGATTCTTTGAATGAGCAGCGACATAAATATCATGATTAAATTGAGATAAAACTTCGAGTTGATACGTAATTAAAGGTTTTCCTAAAAATTCATAGAGACCTTTATCAGTGCCAAAGCGGGTACTTTTTCCACCGATAAGGATCACAAAAGCAAGATATTTATTTCTACCGCTTATATTTAGCATTTTTTTGATTAAAACATTAATAAACTATTAAACTAATTGTTAAAAAATATAATTGATTTTAATTAATTGTAGTTAATTAAATTGTTTCTATTAAATTAAAAAGTATTATGCTTTTAAAAAGAAAAAGAGCCCAAAAACGAGATAAACCTCTCGAGCAATGTGCAATTTTCGGTGTTACTTGCGATGATATTGCTTTTTCTGTATCGAGATTATTATATCAAGGATTAATCGCCCAACAACATAGGGGTCAAGAAAGTTCAGGGATATCTATTTTAAAAACAGGGGGCAAAATTTATACGTATAAAAGAAAAGGGTTAGTTTCAAAAGTATTGAATGATAAAAAATTACGCCAATTTTGGGGTAATGTTGGAATTGGACATAATAGATATGC
>JBHLNT010000186.1:0-8258 GCA_048941265.1 Promethearchaeota archaeon | reverse complement strand
GCTGGCAGAAATGGAGTTGCCATATAAATCTTCTGCGCTTACTATCAGCGGATAAACTCCAACCGCTAAAGGAACGGCATTCGTAATTTCACCGGTAGCCGGATTGATATTGAAATTGGCGGTATCATCAATTGAGTAAGTGATTGGAGTAGAAGGGTCAGTAGCTTCTACATCCTGGTAAAATGAAGTACCAAATTCAATAACAGCGTCGGAAGGTGGTATAACCCAAGTAGGAGGGGTAGTATCTTCTGGTATAACATAGAACTGATATTCAAACGACATATCTACTGGTAGTTGCAACCTTGCGTATTCTCTTTTACATTCCCACTCATCAAACATACCAAAGACGTATTGTATAGGTAATTCTCCTGTTACTCCATTTATAATTCCATCATTTCCATAAGGAGCTAATTCAGAAAATTCTGTATTGTCATTCCAATACATAGCAAAATCTCCATTACCAGTACCACCTCCATTTTCGAATAATTGCCATGCTCCTTGATATGGAACAGTTACCAAAACACCTCCAGAACTTGTAGATGAATAAATCCAATCGGGTACTGGATTACCATCTCCTATCCCAGTACCAGTACTCGTGGTAACTAAAGGAGTGTTATCATAGTGACCTTCCACAGGACCACCACCGGCATTAAGATCATCATCATTGAGACCATTCGGATTGAGAATTAACGGCCAAGTTTTTCCCTCATCTCTGCATCTTGGTAAATTAGGAAGGTCAGGGTCGCCATTTGGCGCTTGACCAAGCATGATAAAAGATTCAGGATCACTTCTAAAATCTTCAGTAAATCTCTCTCCATTCATGAATGTATAATGAAGGTGTGCCTCCACGAGTTGGTCTGGATTCTCCGGATTGGAATAATTCGTGGATATAGGAGTTGGGTCCATATTTACCATACCAGCATAAAATTTCGTAGTATCATCTGTGATCGTCCAAAATTCTTCGTAATTAACAGGAGCCCCCATAGTCAAACCAAATGCTTGTACAGTAGTTCTATCAAGAATAACTCTACATGGCCCATCAATGGCAGCTCCATTCGTAGCACCTGAAAAATCAACTATTCCTCTAAGAAATGGAGCATAGTCTCCCGCTGCCACTCCGTCATGATCTGCATCGTCATCGTATGCAGCTACAACAACGCCTAAAACATCTTTATAAATATCTTCAATCCCATCATGGGATTGCCCTTCAAGACCAACTGTGCGCTGACCATTTGTATAATCAGTATCTTGCCCTGGAACAGCACTAGGATCTAAATTTATTAAATCAAGATCCATTGTAATGCCATAGCCTATAGATGTAGTTTGTTCGTTATATATTGTAGATAACCATTCTCCTTCTCTCCAAATATCTCCACTTGCCTGTACATCAAAAAGCACTATACCCACAGCTGATTGTTGAATATGTAGGTTGATCGCCATCCATTGTTTTTCACCATCTGTTGAGATATTAATTGGAGTATAACCTGGCAACTTAACAGTAGAACTTAACACAAGATCTTTATTATCTGGATCAAATTGGAATTCATATTTGTCCGCAGTAATTTTAGAGTTTTCAGGATCCCAATCAACTAAATCTTCTCCTCCAGAAGGAATGAAATAATTAGTTGTAGGAGGTGGGGTTTCAATATCATCATTGAAGTATAAATACATCCAAGTTTGACCACCATCAACTGGATCAGTTATATGAATTTCAGTTCGATTTGGATATTCTGCTGCATTCCACCAATTACTAGTATCGACTTGTTGACCGTTTTGTGCGTAAAAAACTAATTCATCGTCGTAATCTATTCTATGCTCGTGCTGATCCCATATTCCACCCGGCGCTTCTCGTGGATCCTGGGTTGGAGCAGGATCAGGTTTTCCAGGATCCTTAGTCAAATCACGATCATCCCAACCCTCTGCGAGCTTTGTGTCCCAAAATCCCAGTTCACACTCATACTTAGTAGGCTCTTTATAAGGATCTCCGGGTTGAGCATCTATATCCTTACCTGCATATCGATGTTCTGCTGTATAATAACCCCAATTACTAATATCCACAGCTTCAACCGAAACCAGACTTATTGATGCTTGAGAGCCTTGCGTATATGTAAAGCGTCTAAAATATGCTTTTTCATCGAGCTGGAATGTGACTAATTGCCAACCGCTTACTTCATTATAATATGCGATCCTGATATTATCAACGTGATGTTCATCCAATATTGTCCATAATTCAGGAGCAGTTTCATTGCTTATTATAACGGGATAGTCAGTTCGAGTAAAATCTGGATCTACAGCTGAAAAAATATCTTTAATTTCAATGGTATATCTATATACTTCTTGTTCTTCATCTTTAGAATTAGTAGATTTATTGAAAATATTTGTATATTGAACTACATTTAATACTTGAAATAAAAGAATAGCAGTTATAAAAAGACAAATTGCGCGTTTTCTAATTTGCAATTTTTTCACTTTTTAATTTAGATTTCTTTCAATTTTTTAGTTAGATTTAAATATGGAATTCTACATGATCAGATCATATGATCAGATCATATGATCAGATCGCTTGATCAGATCACTTGATCAGAACTGATCTATCTTAATAAACATAATATATTTATAAATTTTCCCTTATGTTATATACTGTCAATTTATTAAGTTAAAAATCTTTATCAGTTGGCTTTTAGGTTATCAAGAAGGTGGCATTTATTTCAAATGAAAAGATAGACGTAATTGAATATGAATTTGAGATATTAGACTTTATAAAAAATCATCCAAGTGGTGCTTCAATTACAGATATTGCAAATGAAAAAAAATATTCAAGAAATACAGTATCTAAGTATGTTTCTATACTTGAACTTAAGAATCTAATATTTAGTAAAAAAGTTGGAACATCAAAATTATTTTTTAGTACAAAAAAAAGTAATCTGCCATATCAGTTAATACTAACGTATTATAAAATGCTTCTAAAAGGGTTGAAAGGAAATTACCCGAAAAATGAGCAAATATTTAAAAAAATAGGTAGAGAAGGCTCAAAAGAGATTGTATTTGATTTGGGATCTAAAATTACCAAACAATTGAGGGCATTGAAGGGTCATCCTATTTCCAAAATACATTTTGAAGCATTTAAAGATTTTTATAGATCGTTTGATATTCTTCAACCAAACGTGAAAATTTCTATAATTAATAATGATTCTCAGAGTGAAAAAGTTGTATACCGATTTAAGAACTCCGAATTTTTAGAAAGATCCGATGATTATGTATATCATATTTATTTAGCTTGTGGCATTGCTGAAGAAAGAATCTCTAGAGAATTAGAGAGACCTATTACAGTCGAAATTGAGAAAATTCATATTGCTGATAATAAGGAAGATTCCTATTTTGATCTCTCTGTCAATCTAAAATAAAAAATCGTAAATTCGAGTCCTTGTTAGGTATCTACTGGATTGATCATACTTATAACAGAAATAATTAATGTAATAAGGAGGGATATTAACGGAATTTTTAAAACCTATAAATAATTTAAATTTTAAACAGAACATCAGTGGATAAGTCGTTCTTCCCCTTTCCAAAATTCTTCTCTCAATTTCCTTTTCAATATTTTTCCTTGTGCGCTTACGGGTAAATCATCCCGAAATATAACTTTTTTTGGTTTTTTGTAGCCTGCAAGATATTCTCCACAGTAATTTATGATTTGTTCTTCATTAAGGGTTGCGCCTTTTTTGGGTACAACTAAGGCTACCACCGCTTCACCCCATTTTTTATCTGGTATACCGATAACAGCACACATTTTAACACCATTAATTTGGTAGATGATATTTTCAATTTCTTTAGGATATATATTTTCTCCCCCGCTCACAATCATATCTTTTGCCCGATCTGTTAAAAATAAATAATCTCTGCCATCAATTTCTTTTAAATATCCCATATCACCTGTAAATAACCACATTTTACCATTAATTTCCCGGATAGTATCTTGGGTTAAATTTTCTTTAGCCCAATATCCTTTCATTATCGATTTTCCCGAGGCAATTACCTGTCCAATTTCACCTTTAGGAAGGATATTTCCATATTCATCAGCAGTAGCTACTTCAGTACCAACTAAAGGTCGACCACCACTTTTTAAAATTTCGGGATTTTTCTTTGCATATTCATGATCTTCAGAAGTTAGTTGAGTAATAACAGGAGAGTATTCTGTTTGTCCGTATGCTTGTCGGAAGCTAGTATTCGGTAATAATTCTAATGCTTTAGCTAATACTGTTGGAGATATAGGTGCTGCGCCATAAGTTAAATGTTTAATGCTGCTCAAATCATATTGTTTAGCTTCTTCTGATTCCAAAAATTCTATGAGTGAAATAATATTAGTAGGGACACAAACCAAATGATTTGGTTTAAATTTATCGATAGTCTGGGCTATTTTTTCTGCTCTAAAACCCCTATGTAAATACATTGTATATCCCGCTCCAGATGACATCAAGAATACGATCATAGCTGCCAAATGAAAAATGGGAATGGGAATAATAACTTGTTGTTCGAGTATTTCCGAGCTTTCTGCTTTAAAATCAGCTCTCTCTTTAAGAGATGCTAAAATTGTATCTGCACTCCTTGCCATATTGTCAATAAGTCCTTGATGGGTCAGCATAACCCCTTTAGGAAAGCCCGTAGTTCCTCCTGTATAGGCAATAAATACCGTATCTTCGGATGATAATTTTCTAGGAGGTTTCAATCTTCGTTCCGTAAACGGAATTAGGCTAAGTTCCTCAAATTTTTCTTCAGAAATGAACTCTTTAATGTAAGGACATTTTTTTCTATAGTAATCTATATCATCTTTAAATCTATTCCCATAAATCAGCATGACCGGTTTACAATCATTTAGACAATATTCGATTTCCTTTTTTGCCATAAAAAAATTTAATGGGACCATAATTGCCGAAGTTCGGCAAATAGAATAATAAGCCACGCAAATTTCTATACTATTCTCTAATAACAGTGCAATTCGATCATCTGGTTCAATTTTAAAGTCATTAATAAGATAATTCCCAAAATTATTACATCTTTGCTCGTATTCACCATAGGTAATAGATTTCTCGCCTGCCATTATATCTACAAGGGCAATTTTATCTTGATTATTTTTTGCGATAATTTTTAAGATTTGATCTAATCTCATTTTATTCCCCAATACATTTCGTTTTTACTATTTATAATAATATTGAAAAATAAATATGATCATTTATAATAGATTTTAATCAATTTAAAGATTAAATAGGTATAACTAATATCTATTCAATAGAGAAAGGTGAAAAAAATCTCGAATAAAATAATGAATATGAAAGAAGCAATAAAGAAATTTGTTCACAACGATGATTTAGTTTTTTTAGGGGGTTTTGGTAATGGCATCACATTTTCTGCTGCCCACGAAATAATTAGACAGAATAAAAGAAATCTTAAAGTATGTAAGTGTGGCGGAGGAATTATTTTTGATCAATTAATAGGTGCTGGCGTGACTAATCAAATAATCACCTCACATTGTTGGAACGGCACTGGTCCACAACCAACATGGAATTTCAAGCGCGCCATAGAAAAAGGTATTCCTCATAAGATAATTTATAATGAACAATCCCTCTTTATGATTAATATGTCCTTTTTCGCGGGCTATATGGGAGTACCATTTATGCCTATTCGTTCAATTGTGGGTACGAGTATTTTTGATCACCCAAAAGACGTTGGATTGAAGGCTGCTAGAATGAAATGCCCTTTTACTGGAGAGGAGATTTGTATTGTTCCTGCGATAACCCCTGATGTTGGAGTTATTCAAGTGCAGCGCGTAGATAGTGAGGGAAATGCTCAAATGTGGGGAATTATTGGAGATACTAGATATGGAATTAATGCATGTAAAAAAATCATAGTCGCAGCAGAAACTATTGTAGACAAAAAAGTAATCATGGAATCTCCCGAGCGGACCATTGTATCGGCACATAAAGTGAATGCTGTTGTGCATGAACCGTGGGGTGCACATCCTAGCAATATGCAGGGGTTCTACTATACCGATTTAGAATATAGATTTAACTATACAAAAGAGACTAAAACGTTGGAAGATTGGGAGAACTGGCTTGAAAAATGGGTAACTAATGTAAATGATCGACAAGAATATTTGAAGGTGCTTGGAAAAGACAAAATCATGAAATTAAAAGCTAAGAGCTTAATCCAAGGAGCTGTTGACTATGGATATTAATGAAAAAGAATACTGTGAAGAATATACTGGTTTTGAAATGATGCTCATTTCAGCATACAGACAAATTCAGAAAGATGATATTATATTTAACGCGTTTCACTGGCCATTTCTTGCCGTTCATATGGCTAAATTATTACGCTTTCCGAATCTTTTTTTAGCTATGGAAGTTGGATTATTTCAAGATGAGTTGGCGAAACCAAATAAAATGCCTTACTCGATTACTGATCCAGTATTAATCCCTAATTCATTATTTATCGGAGACTCTATTGATGCATTATCAGTTCTACAGCGTGGAGAGATAACTCTGGCTCTATTAAACACCTCTGTTATTGACAAATATGGAAATTGTAATACCACGGTTATTGGCCCTTATGAAAAACCAATCTATCGATTACCTGGTGGTGGCGGAGCAACTGAAATCGCTGGTTTATCAAAAAGATTGATTTGGTTGTTGGATAACCATTCAAAGCGTCATCTTGTAGAAAAATTGGACTTCATTACCGATCCGGGATATTTAAATGGTTATGATAGTAGAGTAAAGGCAGGATATCCTCCTGATACAGGTCCAGATGCCATCATTACACCTCTGTGCATTTTTCGATTTGATTCTATTACAAAAGAGGCATATTTAGACTCTTTACATCCTAACGCCACAATAGAACAGGTAAGAAAAAATACTGGCTGGGAATTAAAAGCTGCCAAAGAAATAAACCATGTTGAGCCACCAACTATGAGAGAAATTGAAGTATGCCGAAAAACTATGAAAGACGCAATTGATCAATATTACATATTGAAACCAAAATGGACCATATATTTAGATAAATAAATATTGATGTTATATTAAATACCATAAAATAGGGGTAATCTATATAAAGAAAAACATTTAAATGATATTATCTAATCTAAATAGATTTAATTAATTATAAAAAACTTTAGAAATATGAGTGCAGAAGAAATCCTTACAAGATTGAAAGATGCCATAGTAGAGGGAGATCCGGGAAAATCTACTTCGGCAGTAAACGAAGCAATAGGGCAGGCTTTGGATCTTAAAGATATTTTAAATGAAGCTATAATTAAAGCTGCTGACGAGGTTGGTACCTTATATGAGAAAGAAGAATACTTCCTTGCTGATTTATTAATGAGTGGAGATGCGCTGAAAGCAGCGATGGATGTTCTAAAACCTAAATTATCACAGCAATCTGAAATAAAACCCCAAGGAAACATATTAATAGGAACAGTAGAAGGGGATATACACGATATAGGGAAAAGTCTAGTAGTGTCGCTTTTAAATGGTCAGGGATTTAGTGTCACTGATTTAGGATCGGACGTAACCCCCGAGATATTTGTTGAAAAAGCTAATGAGATAAAACCTGATGTTATAGGTTTGAGCGGCTTACTTACATCAAGTATCTCAAAAATGCACGAAACCATCATATTGCTCAAAAAGGCAGCAATTCCTTCAAAAATAATTATCGGAGGAGGAACTGTTTCTAAGGCATCCTGCGTGATGATAGGCGCAGATGATTGCGCGAAAGATGGGTATGAGGGAATTAAAAAAATTAAAAAGATGATAACTAATTAATAAAAATAAAAAATTAGGTGAAAAGATAAAGTGGGTCATGATTGGGTTGCTTCAGTAAATAGAATATTTAGAACAATATCGGGATCTAAAAGAATTGATAAAGTTCCGTTTCTTGCGTTCGCTGGTGAACAAATGATTTGTCGAATTACAGGGAAAACTGTAAGGGAATTATATAGTTCTCCAAAAATTTATTCTAATGCTATTATTGAGACATTTGAATTTTTAAACGCCGATTCTATAAATGTTCCTTCTGCTTATGCGGGACCGAGTGAGGCTTTAGCTTTCGCAGAAGTAAATAATAAATTAAGTGCAATAAAATGGTTCGATTATAAATCCTTAATGGTTAAACAGGGAGAAATATGTCAAACTGAAGAAGATATTGAGAGGTTAGAAATTCCAGATCATGGTAAAAATGATCTTTGGAAGAATTCCTTATTAACCGCAAAA
>JBHLNT010000185.1:0-8334 GCA_048941265.1 Promethearchaeota archaeon | reverse complement strand
GAGCTAAATTTTGATCAATCTAAGGAAAAAATCCTTTTATGCCGTGGAAATATTTTTGACCGAGTAAGAATATATTTTGAGGAAGTGGGAATTAAGTCTGAACCGGCAATTATTGAGGGTAAATTGCAGGATGCAGTAGAAGGTAAATTGGTAGAGCATCTCCGAGAATTAGGAGTTAGTTCAAAAAACCTAACAAAAAAATCTGGGGCAAAAAGATTTTTCATCCTGTTTAATTGGGTTGCGAGAGATTTTTATAATCGGGAACAATTTGTAAAAAACGGGTTTAAGCGTTGGAATACTATATGGAGAGATAAAGCAATCGTAAAATTTAATAAAAGTCAAAAATCATAATAAAAAACAAAAAGGAGGCATGTCATCAATTACTTGTAGTGAGATTCCATTTAGTATTAACTCATTTTATCTTAGTTTAGCTTAGTTCCACATTCAGGGCAAATTTGGGTTTTAGGTTGAAGAATGGCTCCGCATGCGAAACAAATTCTTTTATCACCAACATCTTCTTCTTCCTTAGAAGGTTCTCCTTTAGGTTTTTTATATACATTTATATCCACGTCCTTATTCATTTTTTTCATTTTTTCTACATAATTTGGGTCGTGAGGAGTGATGATTTTAAAATCTTTTAAGGGTTCAATCTCTTTTATCCCATCTGGCATATTATTAACTTCAGAATTTTCGATTATCTTATGCTCTTTCTCATTGGAATCATTTACTTTAGCTGAAAAATCAACTGAAAAATCTTCATCTTTAATATTATTTGACTTTTCATCTTCTGAATTTACATCAACATTAATTTCGGGGATTTGAATAATCCCTTCTTCAATTTTTATATCTTCGACAATAGGAACTTCTTTTTTTGGATTTTTTAATTCTTTAACATGATTTATTATTTGTTCAGCTTTACTAATAAGCATATGTCTATAGGTAAAATCTAAATCTGGCTGCTTAGAGGCTTTTAATGTCAGATCAGAAATCTCTATCCAAAGATCAATTGCTACATCTAAATCACCATGACTTTCAAAACTCTTTGCCTTTGCAATTTTAGAGCTTAGAACCTCGTTAAATTTTTTAATATCCATAAACTATCCTACAATTTTTCATTAGATAAGTTTAACATATAATTTCAAATATATATTAATTCTTGAGTTTTATTTGTTTTATGGAGTCCGATATTTAAATTTAAAACGTATGAAAGAATTATAATTAAAGATTAATATTAGTAAAATAAGAATTTATCTTTAAAAATTAAATATAATATTCTCATTATGTCCATCCCATTTTCGACTAACGAGATTAAAAGTTTAAGACAGCTAATAGAGAAACATGGGTGGAATATACATGGCTATATTAATAACCATTACAGATATAGCATCCGGAAAAATAACCTAATTATATTTTCGATTAAGATTCCAGCAACTCTTCCCTTAAAATTAAATATCCCATTTGAAGTCGCACAATTTCAAGTTTCTATAGCATTCAAATTATGGAACTTAGACCAAAAAGCTTACAAAATTATAATATACCTATTGAAAATGCTTAGAAATATAACTGATCAAGCTTCTATAGAGCATAACTGGCTCATAACCGAAACAGAAAAAATTAAGCTAGTGAATCTATTAAATTCAATAATGCCGGATATAATTACAAATGAAAATGAACGAGCTTGGTTAAATCGAATTAGAATTTCTTTAATGAACAAAAGAGATCAGTTTCCAACACAGGAAAGCGTAGAGAATGTCTTTCTTAAAAAACTTATAGAATTAATTAGAAGTTTAGGATTAAAGCCAACATTCAATCAACCCTGGGAATTAAATAAAGGAATACCTAAGATTAGAACTCCTGAAACATTGTTTTTTTCCAATGATGAGCCTTATGATGAATTTTTTATCCTTGAAAAAGGGTATCTCTCGTACTTCAAAGATTTAGAGTTTAATAAGTTTTATGTAAGATCTTTTTTTGACACATATACACCCTATATTTTATTAGAATTATATAGAGATAACCCAAATTTCAAATTAGAATTATATATGGAAAATTGGATTAAATTTACACGTCTACTTTTAAATTCTACGATTGAAATTCTAAAACTTGGAAAGCTTAATCATACTGATTTTATTCAATTTAGGCCTGAAAAAGAATTGACTTATGAAGATTTCGAAGAAAATCAAAATAACTTTCCATTTTCATCTTTACATTATGAAACTCTTATCTCTAAAGAATTATATCCACTTCATTATGATCTTCTTAATACACCCCCCACTGATTTTGAAGTAATAGAGTCTTCAAATTATTTAATCGAAGCACAGGAATTACTACAGAGTTATAAATTTGAAGAAGCTTCTGCACTTTTGGAAGAGGCATTAAAAATTTTTAATAAGCATAAACAAAGAAAAATAGTGGTATCAATTTTATTAAAATTAACAAAAATAGCATCTTTACTTAACCAGAGTAATATTGAATTAAATTATTTGCAAAATGCTCTAGAAGTTTCAAAGTCTGGAGACGTTCCTCTTGAGTTTATAATAAAAATTCATTATAAATTAGGGAAGATTTATTTTAAAATTAAAGATTACACAAATGCGTTAAATCATTTTAATTTAATCATGGATTTCCTTGAAGAAGATAAACTAACTCTTAACGAGATTAATAAAGATGAGTACTTAGGAATGGCTAATCTCTATCTCGGTTTAATTAAACTTGAGCATAATAACGCTACAGAAGCAAAAAATAATTTAAAAACGGCGTATCATATAGGAAATACCATATCTCCTAAAGTTAAATTCAAATATCATTTGTTTCGTGCGATCTATTATAAAAACAAAAATAAATATTCCCAAGCTTTAAAAGTATTAAAATTAGCGTTCTCTGGAATAAATTTGAGCCAAATTAAATATCAAAATCTCATAGTTGATCTCTTACTCGAAATGTCAGAGTTTTATATTCATTATAGAAAAGATACTAAGAGAGCTCAATTTTATCTTCAGACTACTGAAAAACTCATTTCAAAGAGAACTATTCCCGGATTGCACAGAGCTATTCGATGGAATCTGTTAATGAGTGATTTTTTTAAATTTATGGCAAAAAATAGTGAAAATTCTGCCTACTACTTCTCTCAAAGTAGAATATTAAAAGCTCAATTAAAATCTATTGGAGTACTGGATTAGTCTTAAGCTAATTTGAAATAATACTTATTTTTAAGAAGCGAATTTAAAATATAATAAGTTAGTTAAATAATATTTTTATCGATTTCCGAATGAGCTTCGTTTAGCACCGAGGCTATCTTTCTGACCGCCGAATTTACCGCTGAGTACTCTCTTCTTATAAATTTCGCGGTATCGCATTCTAGGAGGTTTCTTACTTTTAGCGTTAACACCAGTTCGTTCAACTTTAGGTGTCTGTTGCTTAACCTTGCCTGCTTTAGTCAAACTACCATGAGACCCAGGAATATTTAATCACCAAATTTAATTTTATATATTTTAATTAACAATTTATTTTCTTATTCCTTTAAAATCATTTTAACAACTTAAATTTTATTTTTTTTTTAAAAACTGGTCTATATTTACTTTATTAGAATTTCTTAATATATATATAACAAGTCGTAAATCATTTTAAAATTAACAAATTGAAATTAAATGCCGAATAAAAAGGAAACAATCAAAGAAGAAAATAGTATAATTGACGAGGAAAAAATTGAATTTGGAAAAAAAACATTCATTTGTTTCGCATGTGGTCAAAAAATTAGTGAAGAAACTAAAAATTGCCCCTATTGTGGAACTCTAATTAATTAGTTTGCCTAAATAGAATTATCTTATTAGAATTATCCCTGTTTTCATCGTTCATACAACAAAATGAATGTTATGGGAAAAAAAAGTTAATTTAGATAAATTATCTTTTCTATTAAATAATTAAAATGGATAATAATAAGTTAAGTATTTAAAACTATATGCCCGAAAATCTTAAGAGAAAAACAGCAATAAGTATATGGATATTGATAATTATTATAATTTTAATATTTTCATTAATTGGGGCTTTCTTTTTTGTTTGGTTTTGGATTATATTTATACCCTTGTCATTTTTAGTAATTGTCGCATTCCAAGCCATGTCTGAACACTTTTGGACTCCAAAAAAAGTCTGTCCGAGATGCAATGCTGCGGTAAGTATATATAGCGAATTCTGCAGAAATTGTGGGTTAAAATTAATTAAAAAATGTCCAATATGTGGGAGATTTGTAAAAGGCAACTTAGATTTTTGTAATTATTGTGGTCACCAATTTCCTGTTATTGAAATTGAGAAAAAACCCATTGAGTATCAAATTATCCAAAAAGGCATGACTTTACCAGAAAAGGCAAATTTCTGTCCTAATTGCGGAACTAACTTAATGAATGAAAAAACTATTTTAGAAATATGCCCTTTGTGTGGTGGCAAGATAGATTAAATAAAGAACCTAAGAAATTTCATCTTCAATAATCTGTGGAAATAAGATTTCTCTCCCAGCCAGAGAATCATAAAAAGTAAAAGAAATAGCAATATTAACAATTGTAACTCCTGCCCAATCAACTATTATTACCCATAAAAGTGCTTCGAAATATGCTAAATCTAGAAAATATACAGTGCAAAACCATATAGTACCAATTAGAAAATTTTTTTTTCCTTTATTATTAACTTAAATGTTTATTGTCTACTTATTTCCCTCAAGATTCATTTCTTTTTTCTTTTTTAAGTAAATTTTTAAGAATGAATCCTCAAATATACAAGATATGCCAAATCCAATCAATCCCATTGCAATCCAATTGGCTATGAATAAATTTAAGGGCAGGTCAAGGTATGTTAAACGCAGAAAGTATACAATACAATACCAAGTGCTAAAAAAGACAAGATAATAAGGAAACCATTTTTGAAATAGAGTCTGTCTTTTTTTAAATAAAATATAAAAATCGATTGCTAAGGGTAATACGTGGATATAGTCCCAAAATAATAATAGAAAGATATCCATTACTAAGACATTAATTAAGGGCATAAGAGAATAAATTAAGAAGTTATTTATATAAGGATTATCTCGATAAATAAGCCATGCTATAGCAAAGGAAAAAAACCATTGGCTTAATGTAGAAATAACAACGCTTGTACCTGGGTCACCATGTTGAACATTGGAGCCATGGAGAGCACGATCAAATGGTTGCCAATTAAGCGGAAAAACAAATTGAAAAAGAAGGCTAATTATCGTTGCTATAGATATTTGTATAATCGTTATTGTTCTAAGATTATATTCACTAATTCTTTTTAATTTTAACTTACTCAATGGCATTATATAATTTAATTTTCATGTTATATTGTTTTTAAATTTTTTAACTCCCTCTTAAACTTAGGATTTAATTAAACTCAAATATTATGCTGGATTTTAATAGGATATAATTGGTATTCATTTTTATTGGAGCAAAATATTTTTTAACCTTTTTTAAAAATATCGGGGACGTGGCGCAGCCCGGTGCCGAAGCGGCATAGCGCCGCCATGACGGAAGCGCGACAGGCTCCAGATCCTACAAGCAAAAAGTAGCGCAGAAACCTGCTGGTCGGGGGTTCAAATCCCCTCGTCCCCATTTCTTCATTAATCTTAAAAATTTAAAATTAGGTAGTTAAAGTTAATAATAATTTAATTGGAAGAATTTAATGGCTAGTTTTTTAACAAAAAAATATAAAAACTTAAAATCGGGTAAATAAATCTATTTTTTAAACAAAATATTAACATAATTTATCTTATCAAAAAACCCCTTCTTTATCCAATCATCTACAATTATGGGGAAGATTTTTTGCCTCTTTTCATCAATATAATTAGGTTTAAAACCATTTTTTAAAAGCATATTAAAAAATTCCTTAGGTTTAAAGCCAAAGAGTGTTGAGAGACTAGGAACAAATTCCGAAAGAATTTTGAGATCTCTATTTTTTTCTAAAAGATTTAACATTCCTTCAATTACACCTCCTTCTGCTCCTTGAACATCAATTTTTATAAAATCAATATTTCCATTGTAATTTTTAAAATAATCATCTAACTTGATTGTTTCAATTTCAATATATTTACGACCGTCATTTACATCAAAAATTCTGTGGTCTCCTTTATTATATATGCTTATATATAATTTTTCTTTTCCATTTTTATTAGAAACTGCTTTATTTACTAAGATAATGTTCCTATAACCATTTATTTTTACATTTTTTTTAAGCAAATTGAAATTTTCTAGATCTGGTTCAAACGCAAACACTTTACCCTCCCTTCCTACTAATTTAGCAAAAATTAATGTATAATAACCAATATTAGCTCCAATATCTAACACAGTATCACCTTTTTTAATTAAATTCCTTACAAGTTGAGTTTCAAAATTTTCATGAAACTCGGATGACGATAATCCAAGACTATCTGTAGTATCTAAGTACATTTTATGACCTTGAATAGAATGTGGTTTTAATAACCATTTTTTTTGTATATTTCTTGGGAGATAATATTTTCCAAGTCTATATTTCGTAAATATTGCATCTCCTATTTCGATAATAATTCCCAATTGACTCCTAAAACTTTTTCTTAAAAAAAACCTTGGAATATTTTTTAATAACATAAATAATCTTTAAACTTAGTATAATTTTCATTAATTATATTAGTCGTTTTAAAGATATATTTTTTAATATTTAAAGAAGTTTATAGTGATGAACTATCTCCCATATTAATGAGATTCCCCTAGGATTTTTTTTCCCATACCATTCTTCTATATCCGAAAAAGCCCCTTCTACATATGCCATTGGATTATTGATGTTCCGTTCATATGCATAGTTCCAAGAATCTTTCTTAATTTTGAAGAGGATGCTACATACGGCATCAATTATAGCGACTTTCGAAAACCATGTGATTTTCTCATTTTCCACTAACCGTACTCCGTAAATTTTGGTATCATTCGCATGGTAAATATTTTCGAAATCCTTAGTTAAAATATCAACAATTTTATCAATTATCGGATCCTTTAAAGCAGTCATCGCAACGTAAAATAAGGGATCTGCCGTAGTGATTGTCCGTTTCTCCCAACCAAGAGTATCTATATCAAATGAAACCGGAATATAACCATATCTTTCTTTTAAGTATTCTAATGTGTCTAATATTTTTTCTGCCTCGTTTTGTAAGAGTTCACTATCCTTTTTTAGACCTAAAATATTACTTAACTCACGGCACATGATATAAGAGATACATTCTTTTATCCCCAAATACATATTTAAAGGTGAATTGTAAAGTACCTCTGAGGCATTATAAGTAGTTGTAGTATCTAAATTTGCAATCCCTCTTTTTCTAAAACCTCGTTTTATATTTGCGATTAATAGCTTAAAAGCCGAAGGGTATAAATTTTCAAGCAGTTCAATATCTTTTGTTATATAATAATACCAATATAATAAAATCGAAAAATTCGCATTATTTTCTACTGCTAATGGTTTTAATTCAGAACTTCTTCCATATATTGACCTTGAAGATGTTTCGTAATAAGAATATCCAACTTCTTGATCGATACCCATGTCATGCATCAAATAAAATAATCCATTAGCTTTATTTATTGTAATATATTTTTTCCATTCATTTAACTGAAGTTTTAAAGTCCAAGGAAATATCTTGGCAAGTATTTCCACTTCCATGGCAATGTCGACAGAAGAGTTCATCCCAAAATTACCTTCCCAAACATAATACTCAACAGTTTTCATTTCGGAAATTAAAAGCCATGTATTTGCTAAAAAGGTTCTAAAAGCAAGTGCTATTAAGAATTTTTTTTCAGGAGGTGCGTCATAGGAAGTTAGAAGATTTTCGAAAACACTTGATTTTTCAATTATCTTATTATAATTATTTTCGGCGTAATTTAATACATCTTCTATGGAGGTATAGAAGTTGGTATATAAAAATTTTAAGTTGTAAGGCTCTTTTAGCCTAAATTTGTTTAAAAATACAAAATCATCTGTAAAACCGGCATAAATATATCGTAGTGTTAAATCTTTTCCTGGTTCTATTTGTATTATCGATAAATATCCTCTAAATTTTCCATCTTCCTCAATATGATATTTTTCTCTATCTGGTTGGAGGTTTCTTAAAACAAAAATATTTTTCTTTTTACTAAGATGATTTTTTCCTTTATCCTCAAAAATCAGATTTTTGTTAACTAATTGCCCTTCCATATCAAATCCTATAAATGTGGAGATCTTCTGGCTAATTTTGGAAATGTTTTTTATTTCAATATCAATATAGAAAAATGGAGAATGTAAGATTTTAATATCTTCATCATTATCTAATTCCGGAGT
>JBHLNT010000184.1:0-8383 GCA_048941265.1 Promethearchaeota archaeon | reverse complement strand
GTAACAACAGTAGTGTTATGGATTGTAACTATTGTTGTCATGATC
Organism: Promethearchaeota archaeon; assembly: GCA_048941265.1. Lineage (GTDB taxonomy): Archaea > Asgardarchaeota > Lokiarchaeia > Sigyniarchaeales > SOKP01 > LW40-45. Next base: position 8,338 of record JBHLNT010000184.1, on the reverse strand, counting down.
ATAGGCTTTAAAAAAATTGGCAAAACATTCGAAGAGGAAGATTCTGAGAAGTTAATTCCATATATTGGGGTGTTGGCGGCCACGCTATTTGCGTTTCAGTTTGTCAATTATCCCGTACCTGGTGGTACATCCGGTCATTTAGTTGGAGGAACCTTAGTCGGTGTGATTCTTGGTCCATGGGCTGCTGTTATTGTGATATTTATGATTTTGGTGGTTCAATCGTTATTTGGGGATGGAGGTATTACGGCATTAGGAGCGAATACATTTAATATGGGGATTATTTGTGGAATTGTAGGGTTTTATATTGTAAAGGCAATCGTTCTGGTATTGAATAAGACAAATATGGAAAAAGAGAAGAAGGTTACTATTGCCACAGCAATAGGTTCATATATAGCTATACTTTTAGCAGCGTTCATGGCTGGAGTTGAGGTTGGGATTGGTGGTGCTATTCCGATGGGGATCATAGTTCCTGCGATGGTTTTTTGGCACATTTTTATTGGAATCGGGGAGGCTGTTATTTCGGCTTTAATCGTCTATTTCATTTATAAAGTAAAACCTGAATTAATAACAACAGAAAAGATACTAGGGGTGATAGCTGATGACCAAATTTGAATCTTATAAATGGCCCATATTAATAATTGTAATTGTTATAGTTGTTCTGATGGTAATGATTGCCGTTGGATTTACGATTGGAATCTTATCGGAAGATCCGGATGGATTGGAAAGAGCTATAATTAATGCGAGGGGAGAAAAATGGCTCGAAAATCTACCATCACCATGGGTGCCCATATTAGGATGGATTGAAAACGAATACATCGCCGGAATCATTGGAATCTTTCTCTCTGTAGTGCTAATGGTGGTAGTTTTCTATGTTATCGCATATGTAAAGAAAAAAAGATCTTAAATTTTTTATTTTTATTTATTTTAACTTTTTGATAAGGAAAGCCTAATTTTATTTGTTAATATTAGTAGTAATTAACAAATTATTATAGGAGAAACTCACGAAATAAATCAAGAGACAAATTCTTATTATACATTTAAATACTACTTTTTTCTAAAGTTATTTAAGGGAAAATGAATATAATGCGTTATCATGAGTAGTGAAATATTACATCTCCTTTTATTGCATTTTAATAGCTGGACTGGTCCGGAGATAGTATCTTCATTTCCAGAGATTATTCCCGAAAAGATTAGCAATAAAGTGAGAAGTATATTTGATTTAGATATAGAGGAGCATTTTTTTGAGATAACCATCAGAAAAGAGAACATAAAAATTACGAATTTATTTCTCGAAATTCCATCGGAATGGGGTCGTGGTAATGTGGAGATGGTCATGCTTTCTGTAATAACGGATGAAGCTTACAATACAAGAGCGTTTCAGGATATTTTAATGGAATACGCTACAAGGATAAAAGGAAATCCTAAAATCTACAAGGGTTTTTATCATAACTCTGATATAGATGTCGATCATAATGAGACAGAAGTTCAGAAGGCAGAGCTAAAGCATATATTAATGGAGTGTTTTGAAGATTTAAAAACTCGGACCATTTCTCCAGATCTGAAAGGGGGAGAGATAGTTAAGAAGTTCAAGAAGCTTAGTTGGTAATTGAAAATGGAAAAGATACATTCTCTTTATATCTTAGGTTTAATTATTATAGGGATCATTTCGACTTATGTTTTGATTGTCTTACCTCGTGGCATATCGTTTCCTGCTTTAGAATCAACCTTTTTTTTATTTGGACTTGCTTTAAACACAATTGTACTTTTATGGTGTATTGCGGGATTTTTGTTATATAGATGGTTTAAAACGGGGAAAAGAAATCCCTCATTAATCATTTGGAGCATTTCCTTTTTTATTTATAGCATAACATTTGTAGCGCACTTATTTAGAGCTTTAGGTTATAGTGTCGCCAATGAAAATCTCTCGGTTTTTCATTTTTTTATATATCGATGGGGAATGATCGTTTGGGCAGCAGGGATATTATATGGATTACTGAAAATTTTAACGGAAAATAAAACATATCAACGAATTCCTAGCGTTCTCATTCTTATATTAGGATTCGTCTGGTTGATTCTGGGACTGTTTATTATCCCTTCCAAAAATCCTATTGAATTTACAATGTATTTATTCCTTAATACTATTTGGATTCCCGTGTGCTTTACTATGTTTTATATTTTCGTATATTATGGATATAAAACAAAACAAAATGGACCTAAATTAGTAGCATTAGGGTTTTTTGGAGTGATGATCTCATATTATGGGTGGGCTCCCTGGCATTTCTCAGATTTAATTTATATCTATTTTATATGGTATTTCATATTTTTACTTTCTTTAACCCCTATTTTAATTGGATTTATTGTAATGGCAATTGAGGAAAAATAACGAGGTTTACGAATCAATATTTATTATCCTCAAATTTAGGGTTTGATATTCAATTAATTTTAAAACGTAAAAATTAATCAGTCCTTGGATTTTGAATTTTCATATTTTTATGACTGAATTGCTTCCCGTCGCACTATCAATTTTTTGCTTTTATTAAAGTTTAAAAGTCTCTGCAAGATTATTAATTTGATAAAAAGGTTATTTTAGGAAAAAAATCACGTTTGAACGGGATATTAGGAATAACATTCCTATTTTTTGTTAAGGTTTAAAAATTCATACTAGATAATTGAAATGGAACAAAATGGTTAATACAGAAGAAAAGACATTATTGAATATCATTTGTCCATATTGCCAAGTGAGTTTTAAAAAATACATTGAACACACTAAAAAGCAAGGTCTTTTTACAGTTTTAATAAATGAACATCCTGATAATGAAAACTGCCCTCCTTTCATCGCATTTATAGACGATAATGGAAAACATAGAGGTTCTCAAAAAATCGATGATGCTGGAGATGTATCTTCCGTTAATGGTGAATTACTCGAAAGTGCCATGGAAAGGATAAATGAACTTAAAAAAACATTAAGATTTTATCATTTAAAGGTACCTCGTAAGGATAGTAGAGGATTTGAATATAAAGTTGCTAATGTAGCAGACCGATCGTTTATGAGCTCCAAATTTTATCTGACATTAATCGAATTTCTCACAGAAAATGATGATGATAACATATTTGGAGCGGTCGGCATTCCCCTCGAAGACGGATTATTAGTTTATGGAAAGTATCTTGGTATGGTTTATACCATATTTTGGACAGATCAAAAATCTCTTCAAAATAAGACGTTAGATGATTTGAAAGGATACGCAAACCTGACCATCGAACAATTAATAGAGATTTATGATTTAATGGACTTTTTCTTTTAAATGGCCTTGAAATATATGAAATTCAAGGGCATATCTTACTTTTGATTTTATTCAGAAAGGTTTTAAAAGGTAAGACTTTTTCACTAAAGCATATAGCACCAGCAGAAAGTGCTTTCTCCTTTGCAGAAAAGTCTGAGCTCATTATAATAATCTTTGCTTTAGGATCTAATTTCAAAATTTCTTCTGTTGCTTCGATTCCATTTTTAAACGGCATAATATAGTCCATTAATATAAAATCTGGTTTTTGAGAAAGGTTCTTGAAGATATTTACCGCTTCCACACCATTTTTAGCAGAAGCTATTATATTATATCCTTCCAAAGTTAAATATTTTTGATATAAATCTCTGGAACAATCGTCATCATCCACAATAAAGATATTCACCAAAAAATATCACCTCGATACCCTTTTGACAAGTTTTTATTTTCTTTTTTTGGACTAAGACCAAATTCACCTAATATAATCAACCCGCGTGATTTTGAAATAGAATGTAATTATATTTCCCATAATTGAATTAATTATATTGTTATAGATTCTATAGAAGCCACCAAGGCCCTCGATATTATAATGTTTTCTATTATCTAGGAACATTTTTTCGTATTTAAATTTTATTAAAAAAAATTGTAATTTCAATTCTGGAACTATTATCTAGGAAGTGTAATTAATTATTAATTAATATATAGAGAATTTAAGAATGATCTTTAATATTTTATTGATTAATCTAATATTTAAGGTTAGATTTTAGCTTTTCTATCAGATTTATGCCTCAATTTAATAGTTGCAAATTTGAAAATTGAAATTTCGATAACAGAAAAAATTAATAAAAGAGTAATATGATTAATTATTGTAAGGAACAGTTTGAGTTTAAGTAAGAAAAGTGATGGTAAAATATCTGCCTCAAAAAGCTTCAAAATCGGAGATTTAGCTAATCTTTCAATTGTAGAGATATTAACTCTACAAAGGCTCTTGCAACATCAAAAACCGGTTGTAAGATATATTTTGTATCAAGAAATTAATCAATTAATCCACCCAGACAAAAAAAAATATAATAGTGCTGAAGAAATTTTATCTAATAGTCTTAAAGAAGAAAGACCTGATCTTTCTACGTCTAGTTTTTATAATAGTCTAAATACACTTAAGAAAAAAGGTTTAGTTGCATTTAATTATAAACTAGGTATTAAAAAACAAATCGAAACTATTGAAGCAACAAAAACAACAAGGTTGGCAATCTTGGCATTAGAACATTATTTTTTGAGAACAACTGTCAGCGATTTTGGATATTTGCTTAAAGTGGGAGAAAAGATATTAGATATTATAGGTCAGTCACATTTAGAAACTCTTATCACTGTTTGGTTAAGCGATATTCTTGATTTAAATTTACTTGAATATTTTACAAAAATTGCTAATGAGGTTTCAATTCTTTCAAAAGTAGATATTTATGAAGATCTTGTTAAAATAGGATTAAAAAATATTAATTACACTAACATGTACAATAATGTTATTCGAGAGCCGAATGAGTTTTTTAATTTAGCAGTTGTTCCTAGTTATAAGAGAAATCTTGATTTCTTTGGTCTTTCAAGGATAGATTTATTAAAGGAATTAATTAGAGTGACCAAAAAAGACGGAGTGATTATTATCTCAGGAAGAACTGCATTTTCTTCAACTCAAAATTTCTATGCGGACGAATTGTTAAAGCGATATAGTGAATCAATTTCTGAAAGGATATTTAGCGAAAGAGAATTAAAGGATGAAATGTTTAATGCTGGGTTATCTAAAGTAGAGACTTATAACTTTGAGGGATTAATAATAGCAATTGGATGGGTTACATGATTTTTTTTTATTTTTCTTAATAATTATTAGGCATTAATTTCGTTATCTTGAATACTTTCACCAATACCATAATAAATAAATATAACGCCAATGAAAATTATTCCAGCCGAGATTCCAAAAATTAACCTTATACCTGGACTATTTAAATAGTTTGAAATTGTAACCCCTATTGGAATGTAATAGAAAATGAAAATACCAATTATAAAATATAGAAATCTTTTTGCCAATTTTCTATTTTCAAACTGAGAGTAAATTCGAATTGACATCCAAAATGATAATATAAATAAGATCAATACTATGGTTAAAGAGAATGCAAAGAATGGAAAATTCCATACAGGAGATAGTTGCGTTCCATTATCTAAAATTTTAATAGTTGCTCCCCCCGGAATAAAAAATAAAATTAACATAATTCCGCCATATATTAGGATAAAGAGAATCTGATTCTTTATCTGAGCCATTATTCGAGGATTATAAAGCATAAAAATACACTCAAATAAAAAGCCTGCTGCTAAGCAACTGAAATAAAATGCTAATACATTTAAAAAGGAAGCAAGTGTTTCTAAGGATGGGTCAGAAAAAGTGGCATAAACCGCATTTAAAGTAATAGCAGTAATGAGAGAGATGTAAAAAAGTGAAAAAAGTTGATTTAATCGATTTTTTGGATTCCTTTTAAGAATTTTATAAACTATATAGAGCAAAACTAAACCTAAGGGCACATATTCTCCAAATATTAGATAGAATCTAATAGGTTCTATGGCTATTCTTAAAACCTCTAAATTGACAATTTCTAGTTATAATACAAATATTTTGAGATTATTTAATATTTTTCAGAATATAAGGTAATGTCAGTTAAAAAATAAGGTCTAGATTTTACTTCTAATCAGCCAATTATAATAGTTAATATATTTATTAATAATTAGGTCAATATATATCTATTATTTAATTTACTGGTAAAACATATAATTATCATGCTTTTGAAGTAATTTTATAACGAGGAGGAGAAATCTGAAGAAAAAGAAGACTTATTTTGCCAATATTGTGTTGAGACTTCCGATTGAAAAAATTACTTCAGAATTTGAGAAAAAATTTAGTGATAGAGTCAAACCTTACAGTGAAGTCCCGAAAATTAGACAGATCAAAGAGGATGATTATGAAAGTATTGTCCCTATATATAATAGAGCTTATAAGAATTTGCACGAAAAAATTTTACCAATCAATGTTGATATTATAAAAGATATGGACGAAGATCCCGAATCAGTAATCTTGGTTGCTGAACTAGACAACAATATTGCAGGGCTTATTATTCTAGAATATGAGGGCCAAAATAATGAATTTGTGACCATTACTGATTGGGCAGTATCACCTAAATTCCGACGAAAAGGTATCGGTACAAGGTTATGTGTTGCGGCATGGGAAAATTTTAAGCCCAGAGGAGTTAAAGAAATTAGATGCGAGGTATATGTCAATAATCCTGTAGCACATAATTTCATAAAATCAATGGGTTTTGAAGAAATAAGGACAGATTACTATTAAAAGTGCAAAATCTTACCTCAATTTTTATATGTTAATCCAAATGTCAAGAGATTTACAATTAAAAATGTAATAAAAAAAAGCATTAAAATAATTCCATCTTTTTTGCCAATAAATTTCTTCTTGGAAATGATGTTAAAATAGATAATTATTCCAAAAAGAATAAACCAATTCCAGATCAAGATCCAAGTAAAGTTTATGTTACTTGCAATAACTCCGCTAATTCCAAAAGTAATAGTTAAATTCCAGATTAATTTTCCAATCATGCCTCCAAATCCAATTTTTATGATCTGTTTTTTAATCGATTTAAAAACTAAAGTTAATTCTTCCACATTCGTAACGAAAGCAATAATAATAAAACCAAAAAAGGCTTCAGGTATTTGAGTAATAATAATAAGTTCTTTCGTCGCAATAATTAATAGCTCTCCTCCAATAATAATAAAAATAAAACTGATAATAACTAACACTATTTTTTTCATTTTTGAGGATTTCTTACTTTGAAATCGCGCAAATTTCACTTTTTCTTTATTCTCTTCATCTATTATGATGTGGGTGATCCCCTCTTTAGAGAAATGTCTTAAATTCCTAAAAAGATAAAGAAAATACAGAATCAGAGCCAAAATCCCGAATATAAATAAACCTAAATATATTAAGAACCCTATAAGAATGAAAATCATGCTGGTATATATTATAATAAAGTAAAATTGAGGGATAGACTCTACTTCAATTTTATAAAAAAAAGCAGGAATAGCAAAGCATAAAGTCAACGCGATTATCGAATTGCCTATTACATTTCCAATTGCGATGTAAGGAAGCCCGTTAGCTGCCGCAACAATAGAGGCAATAGATTCTTCAGGATCAATCCCTAAAATTAATAAGCCTACAATAAAAGGGGAAATATTGTACATAATACATAATTCTTTCAAATTATCTAGAAAAATATCAGCAGAAAAAAAAATAATCAAATAACCTAAAATAAATATGCCGGTCCAAAATGCGAGATTCCACATTATAAAATTATCTAAAACTAACTTATCTTAATTCTCTTTCAGGATTTAAATCAACGCGAGTAAAAATTTCTTCAATTTGATCAATTGTTAATTTTTTTTCTTCAACCAGTTGACGTACAAATTTATATGCTGCACATTCATATTCTCTTTCCCAATATTCTTGATCTTCATGGTAGAAATTACATTTATGACATACCACATTGATTAATTGCCGGTTTAGAGGACTAATATCAGCCTCGGTTCTTAAAATTTGATGTTCTTTAACCATAATCTACACCTACTTTGTAATTTATTATTATTTTATTTATTTATTTTTACTATATTTTATATTTTAATTATTGATTTAATCTTCCAAATTGAGCACATTTATAGGGATCTATGCCACACATGTTCCCGGTTGCTTGATATGCTCGATATCTACAACCCCCTCGACATGTTTCAAGATACTCACAATTCAGTTTGCAACAATCTAATTCGGAGATTCTCCAATTTAAATTCTTTTGAAGTAATTCCCAGCTCTTCTTAAGACCCAGTTCAAACACATTCCCTACATTTTCAACATAAAAAAACCCACATTTGGTAACCACACCTAGCACATCAATGGCCATAATATTAGGGCCACATGCAAAATCATAGCTCTCTGAACTATGATATTCCCCCCACCCATA
>JBHLNT010000183.1:0-8394 GCA_048941265.1 Promethearchaeota archaeon | reverse complement strand
TTAAGGATGTTAAAACCTCTAAATATGCCTTCGCTGTTTTTTCTAAGTCATACATCGCTTCCTTTTTAGTCATCCCATATTGTTCAGTAGGATAAAACATTACTCCTGGCACAATTGGCACTCGATCTGGCTCTTTTATACTAATTGTAGTCATTACACGCTCGTATCGTTCCTTATATAACTCACGTGGTTTTTTTTTGTTCGTACTCGTTAATCTTACACCTCAATCCATTCTTTTGCCAGATTAACGGCTTCAACAGCACTTTCTCCATAAGCATCTGCTTCTACATATTCAACAATTCGCTCGTCAACCGTACCTCCTCCTATCATGATCTTTACTGAATCTCTTAGACCTTCATCCTTGATTTTTTGGATGATTTCTTTCATGGAATCAAACGCAAGAGTTAAAAAACCACTTAATGCAAGGACTTGAGGTTTATAGTCCTTCATGCTGTCTACAAATTTTTGAGCAGACACATCAACACCCAAATCTAATACATCAAAACCATTCGCATCAAGCATAAATTTCACTACATCTTTACCAATATCATGAATATCTCCGGCTACAGTACCTAAGAGCACTTTTCCTTTCTTCCTTTCTGAAGCACCAGTTTCTTTTAATTTAGGAGAGAGAATTTCAAATATTTGACGGAGGATTTCTCCAGACATAATTAAATCGGGGAGAAAATACTCTTTGTTTTCAAATCTTTTACCAATACTTTTCATAGCTTCTTTTATTTCTTCCATAATTGCCAGAGGATCCTCATTATTATCCAGCTTAATTTTTAACATCTCAATAACTTTGTTCTCATTCAATTCAACAATTTCATCAATAAAATTAGACAAAGCTTATCAACTCAATTTTTTTGTTTTAATCTTTCTTTAGATAAATTAGTAAATAAATTTTATTCATACCTTCATTTTAAGAGATTTTTTCCTATTCAAAAGAAAGAAAGGAAAAATTGGAAATTATTTAATTAAGCTTTTTAATTATAGCCCTAACTCCCTCATCTTCGCTCTCATAGCCATTTTTTTCTCTCCAACTAAGTCAAACCATAAGAGCATGACTAAAGTTGCCATAAAACAGAAGATCATAGGGATAAAGGCTTGATGAATACGAATACCCCATACTGCTTGCGTATTCTGTGTTGCCTCGGGATCTGGATTGTATCCCGTAAAAATATGGATAGAACCAATGATTAGAGCCTGAAATATCACGGAACTACGCATGAAAATTGTTCTAATTCCGAGAAGAGTAGCCTCCTGGTGTTTACCACAGGCGAGAGTGACTTCATCATAACAATCCGCAATTAATGGTAATACCATCACCGAAAAACATGAATATCCTATACCACGCGCAATGGCATAAATAATAGTTTCTTCCAAAGTTGTTATCCATAAATACGGGATATATGCGAGCGCCGATAAGAATACTCCTAAAATATAAGTCTTTAGAATTCCATGTTTCGCTGCAAAAGAAATCCAAAACGGGAGCGAAGCCATAACAGCTATATAAAAAGCAATAGTAGGATATATGGAATAGATGATCGGTAAACCTAAGACATCCTTAAAAAAATAGATACCTGATGCCATATTTAATGTAGCAGCAAAATTAACTAAGGTAGATGATATGAGAGAGACTGTAAAATTTCTTTGTTTTAATGAAACTTTCATCATTTGTAAAAAAGAGATCCGATCTGTATCCTCATATCCCCGCATATAGCGCATTTTAGCTTCTGTACTCTCTCGAATGCCCGGGATAAGAAAAAGTAAACAAACACCCATAACCGTGGCGCTTACAATTGCGGTAAGAACGAATGAGCTCCTATCACCATACTTAATAATAAGAAGAGGTAAAAGATTTAGTAAAAACAAAACTATCCCGGGAAAAATGAAAGCTAAAGCACTTGCTCTCCGTCTTTCAAAATCTTCCCGAAATTGATTGGCAAAACTTCCTTCAAAATGTTGCCGGAAAATTGCTAAGAATGTGCCAAAAAGGCAAGATATAATAAATAAATAGCAAAAGAGCAGCAATTGATTAGACTTAGCGTCCACATTGGGTGGTGTATATAGAAGGATATAAAAAATTAGTATTGGTATAGATGAGAACATTATCCAAGGAGATCTAAAGCCCCATTTCTGGGACCATTTAAAGGGTTTATCGGTTAAGTAGCCCAAAATTGGGCTACTAATAATAGTGTAAACGGTAAACAAAATTAGCGCAAGTGATACTAACTGTACGTGCAAATTAACTTCAACTTCATAAAAATAAAAGACAAAAGCAGTATAAGCTGACAATACATATAAGGTTATTATAAATCCAAAGGAGTAGGACATCATTTTTTTTGTAGAGGAGATTTTCCAATTTTGTGAATCAGTTATATCATCTGAACTCATGATTTATAATGCTCAGTATTTATTTCTTTTCGAATATTAACATCAATTAATTTAATTGTCACTTCTAATTAATATAGAAATACTTAATAATATTTGAGTTTGAGTAGACATAGAGATTTTACATAAGAGTATAGAATTATTAGAGCCCCAGTTCACGTAATTTTGCCTTTAAGACTATTTTCTTTTCAGATTCCAAATCGTACAAGAAAAGAACTAAAATACAAGCCGTAAAGCAGAGGATCATTGGTATAAGTGCTCTGTGAATTCTGATTCCCCAAAGTGCTAATGGTGTTTGTATAGCATTTGGATCTTGGTTATAACCTGTATAAATGTGAATCCCCCCTATGATAAGCGCCGCAAATAAAATTGAACTACTTACAAAGAAATTTCTAATTCCATAAAGCGTTGCCTCTTGGTGCCTCCCACACGCAAGAGTGACCTCGTCATAACAATCCGAAGAAATTGGCAGTATAATAAACATTGTGCACGACCCGGCAATTCCACGTAAAACTGAAAAAATAAAAATTTCCCAAAGAGTGGTTATCCATAAGTAAGGGATTTGGGCAGTAGCCAATAGGAACAACCCAACAGTATATGCTTTTTTATTTCCATGTTTCCTCGAAAAAGAAGCCCAAAATGGTACAAATAATATTACAGTTATAAAATATATTATAGAGGGAATGACTGAAAATGAAAGCGGAAGCCCTATTATATCTTTAAAAAAGTAGATACTTGAGGCTGCAACTAAGGCAGTAGAGATATTTGTTAGAGTAAAAGTGATAATTGTTAACCTAAAATTTTTCTGTTTAAAGGTAATTTTAAGCATTTTAAGGAAATGTAATTTCTCTTTAGATTCATACCCTTGAAGGTACCTCAATTTAAGATCTTCAGATTCTAATATTCCCGGTAAGAGAAAGATGAGACATAAAGCTAATATAATAACACTTATCAGTGCTGTTATGAAAAAAGAGGATTTATCTCCGTATACAATAATAAAAAGAGGTATTATTGACATAAAGAAAAGGATGGATCCAGGAAATATAAATCCTAACGCACTGGCCCGTCTACGCTCATAATCTTCACGAAATTGATTTGGAAATCCACCTTGCAGATTTTGGCGGTATATTGTTAAAAAAGTTCCATAGATGCAAGAAGTAATTAATAAATACCAAAACACGGGTAAAGGATTTGATTTAGCATCTATATTTGGAGGTATAAAGATAAGCAGGTAAAATACCAATGTCGGAATTGCAGCACCTATAATCCATGGTGCCCGAAATCCCCATCTCTTAGACCATTTGAAAGGTCTATCAATCAAATAGCCTAAAATAGGACCTGTAGCCAGAACCCATATAGTGTATAATATAATTGCGGTCGCCACTAATTCAGCCTTCAGACCAACTTCGACTTCATAAAAATAGAAAATAAATGAATTATAGGCTATTAAAAGATAAAGCGTTAAAGTAAACCCAAAAGAGTAGGATATCATTTTCTTTGTTGATGCGATTTCCCAATTTTTTGGATCGGAGATATCAGTTTCTATACTCATGATTTATTCTTCTGTATGTTTCTAAGTTTTTAACTAATCTCTAAAGTGAATCTTATGATAAATTTATTACTTTATTTTCTTTAGATATGATTTTAAACTATTTATTACTTTAACTAAATTTCATTTCAAAAAAATAATAAGAAATTAAATAGTGATTATATTACACGTTTAACCAATTCAGAAAGATCTAATGCCTGTATCTCATTATTTTTAATATTATTTTTGAATTGGTTTAAACAGAAAGGACAGCAGGAAACAATTGCTTCTGCGGTGGTTTCTTTTGCCTCTTCAATTCGTTCATTCGCTGCAAATGAAGATAATTCATTAAAAGCTGACCTAACTCCCCCTCCAGAGCCACAACACCAAGCATTCTGTCGATTTCGATCCATTTCAATTAATTCTATTCCAGGAATTCTTCTCAATACATCCCTTGGTTGTTCATATATCCCCATATGCCTCCCAATATGGCACGGATCGTGATAAGTTATTTTCAATGGTGTTTTATTGTTATTAATTTTTAATTCTCCACTAGATAATCTTTCAAGCAAAAATTCAGGTAAATGAACTATCTCAATTCCATGATCGAGCCCGAATTTATTAGGATATGTATCTTTCCATGTTCGATAACATCCAGCACATGAAGTAATAATCTTTTCGATTCCCGCATCTTTATATGCTTTTATATTTTTTTCGGCAATTTCCTTAGCTTTTTCTGCCTGACCCGTCATATAAACGGGCGAACTACAGCATTTTTCCTCGTCTAAAATTTTAAAATCTACCCGAAGTGAATTTAAAATTTCAGCTGTCGCAATTGCAATCCCTTGTTCTCTATAACTGGAGGTGCACCCTACAAAATAGGTAATTTTCGCATCTGGCGTTTGTTTTATATGTGATGGTAGCCAATTTAACCTATCCGCATGTTTCTCCATATATGGATTATTCTCTTTCATAACATGCTCAGTATATCTTTTCTGTTCTGGCATGGGACCAAAACCTAATTTAACAGCTTCCTCTCTCATAGCCATTAACCATTCCCCTGCAAAATTGTGAATTTCTGGAATTTGACATTGCTGAGTGCACGCTAAGCAAAGGGAACATTGATAAAAAATATTAGTTAATTTTTCTGTCCAGTTAAGTGTTTCTGATGATACTGCCCAAGCAAGAAGATTCTTTCCTCCAAGATAATAAGCTTCAAACTTGCCAAATTCTCCTGAGGGACATACACGCGACCATCCTTCTTCATGATAAGCGGTCCGGCATGTACCACATTTACCACATTGATAAAAAATATCTTTATAATAGTCTAGATTTTTATTCCGGTCAAGCTCTTTTTGAGTAGCTACCTTGGTTAATTTTGTTATACCTTTTCCTTCAAGAAATTCAATAGGTTCTTTCTCAACCGTGCTAATCTCCTCCAATTCCCTGTCCCGGATTCATAATATTATTCGGGTCAACTAATTTTTTAATATCTTCTATTAGCTTAGTAGTACCAGGAATGGTTTTATCCTTATAATATTGAACAGCCCATATTGGGGGTTTATACATAACCACCCCATCTAATTGCTGAACAGCTTCATGAATTTCGTGTAAGACTTTTCTTGCCGTTTTGATTTCCTCTGGGTCATTTTTGTTGAAATTAATATTCGTTCGTGCTACACAGTAATGGCCACCGAATAATATTCTGCCGTAAAATTGAGGAGGCCGATTATATTTAATACAAACTTCCCTTGATAAATTATAGTATTTTGTTATATTCCTAGTTGATACATAAGAGCCTACCCATTCTCCGCCTCCTCCTCTTGAAAAATTCCAACACCCCCAGAACTGCATTGGAGTTTGCCCTCCTGTAGAGGGAGTTAGATGTCCCATAAGACCCTGTAAATTCTCTGGAAATGTCTCCATTTGCTCCTTAACATTAAGAGGATCTAAATTAAATTCTTTACAGATATCTTTAATGGCTTCACATTGAGCTTCATGTTGTCTTTCCGTATATGCTTGCGTTGAAATGAGTCCGAGAAAATCCGGTAACCCCAACTCTACTGGATCATTAGCTACATTATTCTGGTCCAAACACATAAGTGATTGAGCCCAACCTAAATTGATAATACAAAGATCAAAGATTCCTAAACCTGCTTTAGAAAGCTTAAGCATCAATGGAACACCTTCCTCAACTGTTTGAGCAATAGGTAAAAAATCTGCTCTATATGGCAATTTTGGCCATAATTTTATGCCCATTTTGGTTACAACGCCCGTAGTTCCCTCCCAACCAATAAATAATCCAGTAAGGTCCGGTAACGGTTGCCTTCCATACCAATAATTCGAAAGACTACATGAACCAACTCTTACCAATTCTCCTGAACCTAAAACAGCTTCTATACCATTCACAAATTCCGCACCAGTTCCTCCCAGCATTCCGAGATCAAACATCCCATAACATAAGCAAGAAGGGATTACACCTGTACCAGGTGGTGACCAAGTTATTCCCGCCTTGAAATTCGGATGGTGTTTATCAAGATATCCTTTTAAATCTGCCCAAGTTACTCCACCTTCTACTACTGCATACATATCATCTTCATTGACATCTAAGATTCGATTCATTCTTCTCATATCAATTACTATTCCGCCTCTTCGGGGTGTTGCGATTGAACCAAAATTTATACCAGACACCCATGGAACAACAGATATGTTATTTTTATTTGCAATTTTAATAATTTCCTGAACTTCCTCAGCCGAATTCGGCATAATAGCAATGTCACATTTACCTTCAGGTTCTGCAGTTATAAAATCATAATGATACAAGTAAGTTATCTCTGGATCGTCAGATACATATTTTTCTCCAACAATTGATTCTAATTCTGAAATAATCTCGTGATTAATCATTTAAATTTTCTCATAATATCATTTTGAATTAGGATATTATAATATTGCTAGAAGTTTATTAAAGGATTTTCGTTAATTGAGAAAAGTTAGAAATTATCTTTTACCTTCAAAGCTAAACGAATTTAAATAGAAAAGGTATTAGAATTTTTGGATTATTAAACTGATTATAAAACTCCTAAAAATCTTGTCATCACCATAAGGACACAGGCAAAAACAAAATAGATTTCATAATGTCGCTTTAAATCCTAGGTATTTCTAAAATTGTTAGAAATATGCTATTTTTCTTAGTTCTCTCAACTTGGATTGCATTTTAAAATGATAATATCCAAGAAAAAATATATTTACAACAATTAAAGCAATAAAAACACTAAAGAGCCTCTCAAGGTTGATAATTGGATTCATTACAAATATTAGATATATGGGACCAAAACTAACAATTAAACCAATAAGACAAAAAATAAGTAATCTCTTAATTCCTCTCGCTTCCTTCTGCATTTCCTCAAATTCACTTAATTCTGGAGAAATTTTAAAACAATCATTTAACCTACTAAATTCATTAATCCATATAGGATTTTTAACAGATACAACTGTATAGTCAGAAAGGAAATGAAAGTTTATGTAATTTTTAAGCATTTTTTCCCGATCAAACATAGGAGTCGTCAAAATAATAAGTACTGCACAAAACACATACATAAATAATGAAATAACAATAAGAGTAAGAATTTCAATAAGATTTTTGACAATAATTGAAAAAACCAACACAAATGCAAACATACCCATAAATCCAATAAATAAGTTAAGTTTCAGTGAAGACCTTTCAGGTTTTCTATGCAATTTACATAATCCAATTTTTGTGTAAAATACAGATAAATCATCTATATCAGTTACAACATACTTTTTTACGATATATCTCTCACCACAAACAACACAAATTTCAGGACAAGATAAATTAACTTGTATATTTCCGTGAGTCCATCTATTTAACCTTCCGTATATAAGTTTATGGCGAAACTTAAGATGTGTAAATTCTAATTCCTTGACTTTTTCTGGATCGATTGAATACACCTCTAAAGCTTTTAAATTTAAATTTTATTCATATAATTATTGGTTATTCCATATTATTCATTGCCTTATTCATTGATTTTTGTTTATATTCCTATAATTTAGACTTATTTATAAAGTGAATTTTCATTCTTTTTATTTTTATTATCGTAATGAAACCCACTATGATTACAATATATTTGATTAAAAAAGACCATCATTATTATATCATCTTTGATTTTAATTTAATTTTATATAAAAAAATTAATTATTTATAGTTTTAAAACTGACAATTCATTAGACTACATAATTAAAAAACCATTTAGATGAGAAAAATGCTTAATATAGAAATGCCAGATGATTTGATATCTCTATCGTTATATAACATTTTCAATTACAGAAAAAACGATAAAAAATTTATTAGACATGCTAAAAACTGGAATAAGAAAATTGTCATCCATGTAGAACCTTTTTATCCAGTCACAGTAGTTTTTGAGGGTACAGACATAAAATTTTTACGTAAAGAA
>JBHLNT010000182.1:0-8464 GCA_048941265.1 Promethearchaeota archaeon | reverse complement strand
GCATGTGCTGGATGGAAAAAGTTTCCCGAATTAAACCATGGCCCTATAACAATTTGCTTCACACCTGATGAGGAAATTGGGAGAGGTACTAGGAAAATTAAAAAAAAGCTTTTACCACAAATTTGTTATACTTTGGATGGTTCTGAAATGGGTCAACTTGAGATAGAATGTTTTGATGCATGGGGAGCAACTATCAAATTTAAAGGGCTGAATGTTCATCCAGGTTATGCTAAAAGTTTGATGATAAATGCCATTCACATAGCCAGTCGATTTTTAAGTGAATTACCTGAAGCAGAATCACCAGAACATACAGAAGAAAGGGAAGGATTTTATCATTTGATGAATCTAGAGGGAAATGAAGAGGAAGCAACTGCAACACTAATACTTAGAGATTTTGAATTGAAAAACAATCAAAACCGCATGAATTATTTGGAGAATTTAAAGAAACTATATGAGCTACGGTACCCTGGATTAAAAATTGAGTTAAATTTTCTGCATCAATACCAGAATATGCTAGCTTTTTTGGAAAAGGAGCAAAAGATTATTGATTTGGCTAAAAAAGCTATTGAATTAGCAGATTTAGAGCTTAAAATTCATTCAATACGAGGGGGGACAGATGGTACCAAATTAAGCGAGAAAGGGATCCCTACACCAAACATATTTGCCGGAGGTTTGCTCTTTCATTCAAGAAAAGAATATATTCCGACATTAGCTTTGCAGAAAGCTGCGGAAGTCATAATTTATTTAGCAGAACAATGGACAAATTAGTGAATCGAATTATTATTATCAGCTTTTATGTTTATAAGATTAGAGAGCAAAAAAATAATTATAGAAATTTCTTCTTAGATAATTAGAAAAAAAATAAAAAGAATAAATATTATTTACATTTAACGATTTTTTTAGCTTCAAGCCAGAATGTAGAAAGGAAAGAAATCAAAACTATTAAAATCCAATCTGCTAAATTTAGTTCGATCACTTTGAATAGTACCTGTAAAAGTGGAATGTATATTAGAGAGATTAAAACGATGAAAGCTGCTAATGCCCAAATAATTATCATTTTATTGGATAAAATACCTATTTTAGAGAGGGGATCTCTCTCTGTTCTCATATTCAATGCCAGAAGAATATGACATACCATCCATGTAGCAAACGCTAAAGTTTGAGCTTCAGGAAGCGCAAGATACACCGCAAGGAAATAAACGGTGAGAACAGCAACACATAAGCTTAAGCCTCCTGCAAAAATATCTAACTGCATTTTTTTATCCATAAATTTCTGTTTGGGATTTCTTGGTTTTCTTAGCATAGCATCTCCCTCGCTTGGTTCCACTACGAATGTTGCGGACGCTGCTAAATCCATGAACAATTCAAGTAATATAATCTGAATGGGAGCAAATGGTAAAGGGATATTAAATAGAAGTGGGAGTAAGAATATAATTATCAGAGCCATTTTAACAGAAAGATAATATTTTACTCCTTTTCTGAGATTGTCGTATAATTTTCTTCCCTCTTTTACAGCTTCAGTAATTGTAGCAAAATTATCGTCTAATAAAACCATATCGGCCGTCTCTCTAGCAACGTCTGTACCGGATAAACCCATTGCAATTCCAATATCCGCCATTTTCAAAGCAGGGGCATCGTTGATTCCATCTCCCGTCACTGCTACTATTTCTCCATTTTCTTTTAAAGCTTTGACTATTTTTAGTTTATGTACTGGTGTGGCTCGGGCATAAATAGAGACATCATTTACAATTTCTTTAAGTTTTTGATCCGATATTCCATCAATTTGTTTCCCTGATATAACATTTTTCGAGTCAATTCCTACAGTTTTTGCAATGTTTTTAGCAGTTATTTCGTAATCACCTGTGATCATTATAATTCTAACACCGGCATTTTTGGTCGCAGTAATGGCATCCTTTACCTCTTCTCGAGGAGGATCAATAAAACCGACCAATCCTACAAAAATTAAGCTATTTTCATTATCTTCTTCACACCTTTCTGTTTTCTCAACTTCTTTATAAGCAATAGCTAAAATTCTTAGACCTTTTTCGGCCATTTCATTAACTTTTCCCAGAATGGTTTGTATTTGATCTTCTTGCAGTAATATATTACCAGCTTCAGTTACAATCTTTGCAGATCTATTTAAAATAGATTCAGTAGCTCCTTTTACAAACATATAATATTTATTATCTCTTTCGTATATTTGAGACATCATCATTCTTTGATTATCAAAGCTGCACTCGTCCATCAAGTGATATTCTTTAAATAAAGTCTCAAGGTTTACAATGTTATCTCTAGCAGCTTTAATTAAGGCGATATCCATAGGATCTCCAAGATATTCCGTTTTATCTTGCACTTTATTAGTGATTACGTCATTGGCAAGTGCTCCAATTTCTAATAAGCGTCGTTGGGTTGAGGTCAAAGTGCCTAATTTGTATTCTACAAGTTTTCCATTGGTGTAAATGTAAGAAACTTTCAATTTATTCTCGGTAATCGTACCAGTTTTATCTGTTGCGATTACTGTTACGCTACCAAGAGTTTCTGCTGCGTTTAATGTTTTAACAAGTGCATTCCTCCGAGAGAGAACCATAGCACCTAAAGCTAAAACCACCATAATGATAATTGGCAACTCTTCTGGAATGGTTGCGAAAGATAGGCTTAAACCGGTTAATATCATAAGAATCAGATCGCGTCCTTGAAGTATACCTATGACAGGAATTAAAATACAAAACCCAACAGCCACAAATACAAGCCAAGTTGTTAGCTGCTTCATAGCTAATTGTAGTGGCGTTTTAGGCTCTTTTATCCCCTTAACTAAACCTGCAATGCGACCGAGTTCAGTATCAAGACTAGTATTTACTACAACTCCCTTTCCCTTACCTCGCGTGATTGTCGTTCCAGCAAATCCCATATTTATTCTTTCCATTAATTCAGTATCAGGAGCTAAATTAACATCATCATTTTTAACAATTGGAATTGATTCACCCGTTAATACAGATTCGTCGATTTGTAACCCATATGCTTCAAGCAATCTTAAATCAGCAGGTATTTTCTGTCCCAGTTTTAAAAGGAGAATATCACCGGGAACTATTTCTGTTGTAATTACTTCTTGATATTCTTTATTTCTAATAACTGTACTTACTGGCGAAGCAAGCTTTTTTAATGAAGCTATAGTTTTCTTTGCATTGTATTCATTGTATATTTCAACAAAAATCAATATCGTAATGATGATAAAAATTGTTATGGCATCGCCAATGTTGCCAAAAAAACTATAAAGGATTCCAACTATTAATAGCAAAATAATCATAGGTTCCGCAACTTCATGCCTAAATACTTTGAAAAAACTTATTGTTTTCTCTTGAATTAAAATATTGGGCCCGTACTTTTCAAGTCTATTTTTACTCTCGGCGGACGTAAGACCTTCTAAGGGATCAACATTTAATTCTTTTAAGACATCTTCTTTAGGCTTAATCCAAGGTTCCTTGATAGTTTCCATGTTATGTAATCCATCTAATTTTTTATAGAAACTTAATTAAAGTCTTTTATTTTTTCGAAATTTCTTATTCTAAAAAAAATTTAGTTTATAATCTATAAATTCTGATAAATTTAAAATATATTTTATGTAGAATATATATTCTTGTTAAACAAAAATATATCATAAGCTTACTTTTTTAGAGATTAAAAACAAACCAAAATTATTCTGATATTATTTTTGAAAAGTCAACAATGACAAACATAATGATACTTATTGATAACATAATTGAGATATAAATAAATGCCCATGTAAAAGAATAAAGTTCATAAATTAGAGCAAAAATTACTGACTCGGCTAAAGATATAAGTCCAACCGATAAATAATAATACCCGTATGCCCTACCCCTTTTATTTTTACCGGCCAAGTCCGCTATATACGCTCTTGAAATCGGATCAACCGAAGCTAAATAAAAGCCGAACATCATATAAATTAAAACAATCAATAGTAATGAATTTAAAGAGACTTTGGTTGGAAATGACAGTAATATACAAGAGATTAATAAAACCGACAAACCTAAAACAATCACCGGTTTTCTGCCTACTCTGTCCGATATTGAACCTGTTATGGGGGAAAATATGACATAAACAACATTTGAAAGGAGATAAAAAAGAGGGATTAGAAATATTGATTTAGAGGGTATAAAGTCAGTTGAGCGAATAATAAGAAAAGTAATATCTAAACTTGCAAATTCAATTACTCCGAGGATAATAATTAGTTTTATAAAATTTTTATCGACTTTATCAACCTTAGGTTGCCCATAGAACCTTAACTTCGTCTCATCCACTTTGGTTGGATCAACATCTTTTATTGTTAAGATTAAAGCGATAGCACATATCCCTGGAAATATCGAGAAGGTTATTATCTCAGAATATGTCCAAGCCATGTATAATAAAATAAATGCTAAAAGAGATCCAATGACTGCTCCTAAAGTGTCCATAGCTCTATGTAACCCAAATGCTTTTCCCCTCTTTAAAGCATAATAAGAAATAAGAGCATCTCTAGAGGATGTTCTTAATCCTTTCCCAATACGATCTGTCGCTTTTAGCCCTAAAACAAATTCCCAAGAAGGGCTGAATCCAATAAAAGGTTTTGATAGATTTGATATAGTATATCCTGCAACAACAAACGGTTTTCTTTTATTTAACTTATCGCTCATCCATCCAGTTACTCCCTTTAAAATATTCGATAATGCCGTAGTTACACCTGAAATAATTCCTAATATTAAAATAGTCCCCCCGATTGATAAAATGAAGAGAGGTAAAATACTTTGTATCATTTCGGTTGAAATATCAGTAAAAAGTGAGACCAATCCCATAATAAATACAGGAATAGATACTCCAAAGATAAGCCTTTGATTGGGTTGCGTTTTATTTTCTTCTTCCTTCATAATTAAACAACTCAAAAATATGATCTATTTTCTTTCTTCTTTTTATGATATTATCGAGAATCGATATCGATTTTAAATAATATTAGTTTTAGCGGCATATATAAAGATTATGAATTATTATTTGATACAAATAAGTAAAATTTTTAAATATTTCTTATTATTCTATATAAGGATTTAAAATTTAGTATAATATAAATAAAACTCTATAAATTCATATTATTGAATTTCGATATTAAATTATTATTTTTTAAAATTAGTTCACATGAACCCATTATCCCGTTTTAAAAAAGGAGCTATAATTGCTCATATCCTATACTATGCAAGAAAAGAGCCATTTTATGGAGTTTGGCTAAAAGAAGAATTAGCGAGGCATGATTATAAAATTTCTGATGGTACTTTATATCCATGGTTAGCACGATTAACGAATTCAGGATATCTGACCATGGAAGAAAAAAATGTTGATGGGAAAATACGAAAATATTATTCAATAACAGATGCTGGCGAGGATCATTTTAGTAAAATTAAAAAATATCTTGAAAAACTATATAAAGAATATATGGAACAATAATTAAATTAAATTTTAAGTTAAATATTGCTATAACCGTTATAGAAGTATATCATAATCAGAATCATATTTTTAAAAAAAAAGCTGATATAAATAATTACTATAGAAATAGATATAGAACGGAATAGATCCCTAATGCTTGAGAGATCGCTGCACTAAAGAAAATTTCAATTATAATAAAGGAAGCAACAATCAACGTAAGAAAATTTTTTGTTTTTTCATAAATTAAAGAGTTTTTAATAATTACGATTAAGAAAAGTAAATAAAAAACTAATACAGCCGGCAAAAATGCTAGATTTATGTTTAGACTTATCAAAATGATATGATTGATTATTGCTAAAGTTGTTATTGCGATAGTTTTTGATTTTCTAGAGTAAATAAAATATAATTTAGGATACAGAATTTTCCTAAAAAAAATCTCAAAACATAAATATAATGGATATACTGACAATGCTAATAAGATACTTATAGGATGTGAAGGAAACACAAATACAAAAGGATAGACAATTGAAAATGCAATATAAAAACCTAAGAAAAATCCAGTACATATTATTGTATAAGCAAATGCACCTTCATCATATTGAGATTTTAAAAATTCATTTAGATTAAATTTCTCCTCACTTTTTTTCTTTTTGATTAAATAAATCGCTAATTTTATTGATAAATACGAAAAAAGTACAACAATAGAAGCATAAAAAAGACCAATCAATCCAAATTGGAGAGTAGCAAAAAGCCAAATACCTATAAATGCTGAAAAATATGTAAAAATTTTAGTTATTTGGATGGCAACTTCTTTTCTTGGTATTTTATTTTGAAATTTCATAGATTGTTTTGTTATGTCTCTTTTAAATTCAAAATATCTCGAAATATAGTTCATAAAATAGAACACCGTTGAAAATAGAGCGACTAAACTTATACCAAGTAAAATATAATTAATAATATATGAAATACTAATAGGACCATTCTTTGTTTCAGAATTGAAAAAAATTTTTTCAAACCAATTAATTGATTTTTTTATAACTTTATCAGAAATTAATTGATGTGGAGATCCAAAACTTTTAGTTATTTTTATGAGCTTACATCCCGTTAATTCTTGAGCACGTTCCGCATTATCTTTATAATCAACCAACTCATCCTTAACATGATGAATTATTAATAAATTCTTGGAGTTATTTTTATTTAATAAATTCTCAGGAATATAATCTTCAAATTTTTCCGCGTTAGTGATCTTGAGTTCTTTAGGATCAAAACTAACTAACGGAGCCCATGCCACTGTCGCTTTAAATCGATCATCAAGCGCTTGATTTTGCAATACAACCATTCCACCCAAGGAATGCCCAATTAATCCAATTTGACTTTTATCTATGTGCTCCTCGTACACGCTCATTTCTTCTAGCTTATCTAATAATTTAGAACAATCTTGAGCTAGAGCAGGTACATTTGTTTCGGGGTCAATATCACTAATTTCTCCTTCACTCTCCCCTTGTCCGTGATAATCAAGAGCAGCAACAAAAAAGCCCCTTTTTGTTAATTCGATTATAATTCTTAAATCAATATCCCTTTGGCTACCCAATCCATGACAATATATCACTAAAGGAGCTTTATCTTGGAAATTTATTTGTTTACTTGGGTAATACAAATTTGCGTAGAGCGTCGCTCCAGCAGATCTAAAACTAACTCTTTCATAATAGTAATAACTTTGGGTCCTATTAATATACAAAACACTAATACAAAATGCGAAAAATAAGTAAAAAACAATTAATGTCATATTACGAGATTTTTCAACATCTTTCTTTTTTATCATCCCAATTAAGATAACTTTTTATTACTAAAATTTTTTTTTTATTAACTACTCAAATAAATTTATATTTTTTAATAGCTAGATATAACTTGATTTCAATGTCCGAGGAAAAAAATACCTTAAAAGTTATAGATGGGACAATTGAAGCAGTCCTAAATATAACTAAAGTTTTGAATGCGGCAAAAGAAGAACTAGTAAAACTGGAAAAAGAAAAAGAGCAGCTTGAAAGTGATAAATCAAAATTAGAAAAAGCAACAACCGAATTAGAAAACGAAAAAAAGCAGTTGGAAATTGAAAAAAACCAATTAGAACAAGATAAGAAGAAATTAGAAGAAGGAACTATCCAATTAGAAAGGGATAAAAAAGAGAGGGACGAGAAAATTGGCGCCATGACTGAAGAACAGATGAGACTTTTAGCTGAATATGACAGTTTAAAAGTAGAATTGAATAAATTAGCCAAGATCGCAGAGGAATCTCAAGAAGCAGAATTTAATTTTGAAAGGATAAAAGCTCTTTTGTCAATTTATGCCGTATTAATCGAGAAGATATGGCAGGGTCAAGCTCACTATAGGATTTTGAGAGTTCTCCACGGAGATCGCGAAGAAATGACAAGGGATCAAATAAAGAATTCAACAGGTGTTGCTGGGGCATGGGTAATAAGAGCAGTGAACGAACTCGCGAATGTTGATCTTTTAGATTATGATGAAGACACAGGTATAACCAAATTAAAGCAAAGATTGTTCCCTAAAGAGGCATTAAAAGAAAAATAGAGGATTAATTATTCGTTTCTATCATTTAAGTTAAAAATATTTTGAATGTTTTCTTTTTCAATTTAAAGTTTTAATTCATAGTAAATAATTTATTAAAATTGGTCCTTTCTATGGATCCCATATATTTAAATTTTCAAACAATTGTTTCAGCTCCAATAGAGGAGGTTTGGGAATGGATTACATCCCTAAAAGGAATAAAAAAAGAGATGATGCCGTACTTCAAAATGACTGCTCCTAAAGGTATTAAAAATATTAAAGATGTCAAAATTGAGTTAGGGAAACCTTTATTTCGTAGCCATATTTATTTGTTTGGTTTTCTACCAATTGGCCATGACGACATGACACTCATAGAATATACAGAAGGCAAGGGATTTATAGAACAATCCCCCATGACTTCAATGGAACTCTG
>JBHLNT010000181.1:0-8471 GCA_048941265.1 Promethearchaeota archaeon | reverse complement strand
CATACTTACTAATAATTCCATCTTTTTCCTTATT
This sequence comes from Promethearchaeota archaeon, assembly GCA_048941265.1. Lineage (GTDB taxonomy): Archaea > Asgardarchaeota > Lokiarchaeia > Sigyniarchaeales > SOKP01 > LW40-45. The sequence goes on along the minus strand of JBHLNT010000181.1, from coordinate 8,437 downwards.
TTTTCTTTCTAATAAAACAATAGGTCTCCTAAAGGATGTTAACAATTCTCTTTCTTTCTGAGATATTTTGAAAGAATTATCAATTAAATATAAGTTCGGAACCATTAATGCAAACGGTTTGAATTTTCTGCCACCTTTTCTTTTCCTTAGTTTAATAATCACATCATCGTTATCAGCTAGGCATACTAAATGAACTCCCCCAATTCCCTTTACAGCAACAACCTCCCCTTCATTAATTCTTTTTACCGTTAATTCTAATATCTCTCGAAGAGAATTCATGTTAATGACATCTCTAGATTTGTCATATAGTTTATAATTTGGACCGCATACAGAACAGGCAAATGTCTGCGCATGAAATCGTCTATTGTTAAAATCGGAATATTCTTGAATACATGAACTCGGTTTGGCTTTAGTGCAAAAAGGAAATTGAACCATAGTAGATCTTTCCCGATCGTAGGGTAATTCTTTAACTGTAGTGTACCGTGGACCGCATACTGCACATGCTATAAAGGGATACATATAATATTTTGGAAGTTCTTTATCTCTCATATCCCTCAAGCATTCATCGCATATGGCTATATCAGGAGGCAAAGTTAAACTTATCCCCCTCCCTTGTTCACTTTTCTTAATTTGTAAATCTTCAAATATATCATTTGTAGATAATTCACTTACTTCAAGATTTTCAATAAAAGAGATTTTAGGGCTCTTCTTTTTGACATCAATAATGAATTTATCGATATTTTCGGATTTACCTTGAAGAACCAATCGAACGCCGGCATTTCCACGATTTAAAACATAACCTTTAAGCTCTAAACTTCTCGCTAAATTAAATAAAAAAGGTCTAAAACCGACTCCTTGAACTATGCCCGTTATTTTAATTTCTACAGTTTTCTGATACATTCAATTAAATTAAACATCGAAACTTATATAAATCAAATGGTTATAGAGGAGATAAATTTTGATTAGATAATATTAATTTTTAAAATAAGATAAATTGAATTATATTTGTTTAATGTGAAAATTTCATATAAGTGAATAATACTATAAATTGTCAACTAAGGAGAGTAAATTTTTATGAAATTAGCGTTTAATCAGGCAACATTAATGAATAGTCCAATGGAAATTTTTTTAAATGCTATTTCTAAAGCAGGATTTAAAGGAGTTGAGTTAAGAAGAGATGAAACTTTTTCTTATTTAAAGCACCATAGTATTGATGAGTTGAAAATACATTTGAGTGAAAATAATCTTGAATGTGTCACTTTTAATGCTATTGAATTATTTTCACTATGTCTGGAAAAAGAATTTGAAAGAATATTAAAATATACCGAAAAATTGATGATTATTGGGAATCAAATTAACTGTGATACAATTATAGCGGTTCCTAGTTTTCTTGAAGGTCCGCAAATGAGCGATTCTATAATTATTTCTAAAACGGTGGAACGATTAAAACTATTAGCCAGTATGGCTGATAAATATAGTTTTAGAATCGGCTTTGAGCCACTTGGATTTCCTAATTGTTCAGTAAGAAAAATAGATATGGCACTAAAGATAATCAATAATGAAGAATTACCAGAAATGGGATTAATTATAGATACCTTCCATTATTTTGTCGGTGAGCATTCGATTCATGACTTGGATAAAATTGATCTCGAAAAATTATGGTTAATTCATATTAACGATGCAAGTGAAAAACCATTTAAAGAACTCCAAGACTCTAATAGAGTACTTCCATGCCAAGGACTTTTCAACCTTGAGATGTTTATCGATAAATTGAAGTCTTTAGGCTACGATAAATGGATTTCTTTAGAGCTATTTAATCAAGAATTATGGCAAGAAGATCCTTATAAAGTTGCGATAGATTCAATGAATTCTCTTAAAAAATTGCTTTAATTTTTATTCACATATATTTGAATTGTAAAAATTTTTAATTATAATCTAAATTCTTTTAATTTTTTCTACTTTCATTTAAGTATGGAAAGTAATGAGAGCTCGAAAATTATCCGATTAGCACATGGTGCAGGTGGGATTTTACAAGAACAATTAATTAATTTTATAACCAAAGATATTGTTTTGAAGAATGTTAATAACGGTATTGGAGTTGAAGAGTTAGATGATGGTGCTACCATTCCATTAAAAGATTATGATAAGGAAATCGTGATTACTGCTGATGGGCATACGGTTTTTCCTTTATTTTTTCCAGGGGGAGACTTAGGAAAATTAAGTGTGTGTGGCACTGTTAATGATATATTAATGATGGGTGCAGAACCTTTGGCATTAACTTCGATGTTTATCATTGAAGAAGGTTTTAAGTTTGAAATACTAAAAAAAATAGTACAATCCTTAAATTCCACTGCTAAAGAGGCTAATATTGCTATTATTGCAGGAGATACAAAAGTTATGCCACGTGGAACTTTAAATGAAATAATAATCGCGACAACAGGAATAGGTATTAAGGATAAAAAAATTAAAATTGTTGACAATGGTTTGAAAGCTGGTGACAAAATCATCATAACAGGAACCATAGGAGATCACGGAATTGCCTTAATGGCTAGCAGAGAAGGGCTCAATATCTCAACGGATTTGAAATCTGACGTTTCATTACTAATTGAAATTTTTAATGCTATTAAAAAAGACATTCATGAAAATTTAATTCATGCAATGAAAGATCCCACTCGAGGTGGAATTGCTGGAGCATTAAACCACTGGGCTTCAAAATCTAATGTCAGTATTGTAATTGATGAAGAAAAAATCCCAATTAAAAAACAAGTATCAGCCATATGCGATATGCTAGGCCTTGATTCCTTTAATATCGCATGTGAAGGAAGAGCTCTAATGGCGGTTGATTCGAATCAATCTGAAGTAATTCTTCGAAAAATAAAAAAAACAAAATTAGGAAGAGAGGCAATGATAATAGGAGAAGTTCAAAAAGTTAATCCAGGTAGAGTTTTATTAAAGACAATAGTTGGAGGAACCCGATTTATTGATATGCCCCTTGGGGAACCCATTCCAAGAATATGTTAAAAATATTAATAATTCAGTTTAAATAGATGATTATCTGTTATCTTTATTAAAGAAATAAATATTAGGTATCAACAATGAGTAAAAAATACGAACATCGAATAGAAGTCTTAGAGGAGCATAAATCAAAAAAAGAAAAAGGACATCATGCTAATAGAAGACATAAGAAAAACAACCAAAGTTTAAAAAATAAGAAGAAAGCTCAGAAAGAGTTTATAAAGAAGATGAGAAAAACCAATCAAATCTGGTAATCTAATACATCTATGACTTTTACATTATTTAGTCTTTTTATAAATTAAAATCATCAAATTTTTACGTTTTTATCTATTAATCTTAAATATTCAAAATAATCCTCAAATAACAAAGAGAGATCTGATTGAATGGACGTACCAGGTATAGACTTTTTGAGAAGAAAGGATTTTACAGAAAAGATTATTGATTCTATCAATCATTTGGTAAAAGAGATTAATAGACCATTAAAATTTATGCATGTATGTGGCACACATGAACATACAATATCAAAATATGGGCTTAGAACTTTGCTTCCTAAAAAAATAGAAATTCTTTCTGGTCCGGGATGTCCTGTATGTATATGTCCGGCTGCAGATATAGATAAAGCTATAGAAATCGGAAAGCAAGACAATACAATCATAACAACATTTGGGGATATGATACGAGTTCCCGCCACAAATATCTCTTTGGCTGAATTAAAGGCTAAGGGAGCTGATATTCGCATAGTATATGGACCTAACGATGCTATCAAGATAGCTAAAGATAATCCAGGAAAGGAAATAATCTTTTTTGCCATAGGTTTTGAAACTACTGCACCCTTAATAGGATACGAAATTCAATCAGGACCTCCTTCAAACTTTTCCGTAATCTGTGCCCATAAATTAATACCCGCCGCGTTAGAGCTATTAATGAGCCAATCACTCTTAAAAATAAATGGATTCATATCACCAGGTCATGTTTCAACAATCATCGGTCTTAAACCATATGAAATTTTTTCACAAGGATATAGGATTCCAAATGTTATTGCAGGTTTTGAACCTAATGATGTATTACTCTCTATTTTAATGCTGTTGAAACAGGTAAAGGATAAGAAATTTGATACCCTTAATGAATATGCAAGAGTTGTAAAACCCGAAGGAAATAAAGTTGCTCAAAAAATAATCGCAGATGTGTTTGAATCAGTTTCATCACCTTGGAGGGGTATAGGAAGGATTCCTGAAGGAGGGCTAGCAATTAAAGAGAAATATCAAGAATTTGATGCTGATAAAAAATTCGACATAAAAATTGAAAAATCTCAAGACATTCCGCCCGGTTGTTCTTGCCATTTAGTTATGGTTGGTAAATTATACCCCTATGAATGTAGTTTATTTAGAAAGAAATGTACACCACTTAATCCAATTGGACCATGCATGGTTTCTATGGAGGGTACATGTAGTATTTACTATAAATATCACAAATAAAAATTCAAATTTCATATATCAAACCAACACACATATTATATGATTAGCTATATCATTATCAATTAATTTTTTAATAGGTAATCTTTTTAACATTACTGCGAAACTACAAGGTTGATTTTAATCATATATCTATAGTGAATATTTATTCATAATTCTTTAAATTTGCTACCGTCCATACGAAAGAAGAACTTTTTAATAATTTAGTGAATAAATTAAAACATCTTAATTTTTTAAGATATAAATACGTATTTACAAAAAAAAAAAACAAACAAAAAAAGAGAAGTGAAAGAAATGGTCAAAGTAGCATTTTGGCAAAATTCTGATTGTTGGGGGTGCCATCAGAGCTTAGTAGATCTACACTTACAGCTCTTACCGGTACTTCCAGCGTTAGAGATTGTCTATTGGCCCACAGTAGTTGATTTCAAATATGATTCATTGAAAGCTAGAGCTCCCGGAGAAATTGTAGTTGGTTTCATTGAGGGAAGTGTTAGAACTAAACAAGATCTTGAGGGCGTAAAATTAATGCGTGAAAAATGTGCGATTATTGTTGCTTTTGGATCTTGTGCTTGTTATGGGAATGTTCACGGATTGGCAAATTTATGGGATATTAGTGAATGTATCGATAGAAAGTTTAATACGGTAGAAAGTAAGAGTTCTGGAGGTGGCGAACCTACGCAACATGTCCCTGGTTTTGAGTCAAAAATCGTCAATGTCGACAAAATAATAAAGGTTGATGCCTATATGGCAGGATGCCCTCCAAAACCAGAACAGATTTTCAGTGCAATAGGTTTTTTACTTGGTCAAAAGCCATTCCCTATGAATGATCTTGCTTTTTGTAATGACTGTTCTTTAAATCAATCGGGATGTCTTCTAGACGAGGGGAAATTATGTTTTGGTCCAATTACCAGCGTAGGCTGTACGATGAAATGTCCTAATGCTGGAAATCCTTGCGTAGGATGCATGGGACCTGCAAAAACAGTTTCTGCTCGAGCGGCAAAATTAAACAACATGACTAAAAATCTATCTTCAGCAAGTTCCGGTGATAAAAAGACTACCTATGAATTTTTAACACTATTTTTAAACGTGCCATTAATGGCCGGTTTTGACTTAGCAGGTGATATTCTAAAGCAAGTAAAAAAGAGGGGAGCACCAGAAACTCCTTTAGCAAACTTACCCTCTGATACTGAAGCTATTGCTTCTAACATATTAGGATTTTTAAGGGATAATCGGGATTTCACCAAGATCTCAACGGTTTGCGATACTTGTGATAGGATAATAGGGAGTAAATCAACAATGACTAAAGTTAAAAGAGATTATGAGGGACTACCAAATATGCAAGATTGTTTAATTGAACAAGGATATATTTGTATGGGACCTGTGACTAAAGCTGGCTGTGGCGGTTTATGTATTCGGGTTAATGCTCCATGTTCAGGCTGTTATGGTCAAACAGAATGGGGTGTTAATCAAGCAAATAGGTTTGCTGATACGGTACTTAAAGGCTTTAACGTAAGCATATCTAAAGAGGAATTACTTGCTCAAGTTAAAGATCCTGTGGGTACATTTGAGAAATTTACATTAGCATCAAGAAAAGGAGGCTAAAAAAATGGTGAAAGAAATAGAAGTAGAACCCGTTACTCGGTTAGAAGGGCATGGTGGATTAAGACTTGTTTTAGGCGATGATGGGAAAGTGCAAGATGTTCAATTTAATATCCAGTCAACAAGGTTTTTTGAAAAATTCGTTGAAGGACGTTATATGGAACACGTACCTAGAATTACTCCCAGAATCTGCGGAATTTGTCCAATTCCTCATCATATAGCACCAACAAAGGCAGTAGAAGATGCATGGGGTATTCAGATTCCTGAACCTGCTAGGAAATTAAGACAGCTCTTAATGAACGCTAAACAATACAGTTCCCATGCGATACATTTCTATGCTCTCGCGGCACCTGATTTCTTATTAGGTCCTTTTGCAGACCCTGCTTTAAGAAATGTTGTGCATGTGATTAACAAAATGCCCGATGTTGGCGCGATGGCTTTAAAAATGATGGACTTCGGTCAAAAACTATGTGCTGCTGTTGGAGGTAAAGCTGTTCATCCGATTGTTGCAATTCCTGGTGGAATGAAAAAAGCTTTAGACGAGGATGTACGAGATAAATTCTTAAAAGAGATTGAGAATCAAATAGAATATTCAAAGAAGACTGTAGAAATTGGATTAAAGGTTGTAGAAGATTATTGGGATGTGGTCGCTAATGTGGGCAATGTTCCTACATACTATGTTGGAATGACGAACAATGGTGTTCATGATATTTATGAGGGAAATATTAGAATTGTATCTCCAGACGGAGAAAAATTTGATTATGCTCCTCAAAAATATTTAGAAGCACTGGGAGAACATATTCCTGAACATTCATATGCAACCCATATGTATTATAAACCTGCTGGATATCCTGAGGGAATCTATAGAGCAAATTGTTTGGCTATGATTAACTGCGCCGATAAAATGGCAACACCTTTAGCAGATGATGCATTAAAAGCAATGAGAGCTAAAATTGGTAATACTCCTCATTTTACATTTGCGTATCACTGGGCAAGGTTAATTGAATTAGTTGAATCTATTGAAATGATTGCAACTTTACTTCAAGATCCGGATGTTGTAAATCCTGACTGTAAAACATTGGATGTTCAGCCACGAGAAGGAGAAGGTGTTGGAGTGGTAGAGGCTCCAAGAGGGCTTTTGTTATATAATTTATGGTCAGATGCTAATGGCATTTGTAAGAAGGCTAATCTCTTAGTTGCAACAAACCATAATATCGCAGGAATCGAGAAGACATTAATGCACGTAGCTAAACAAGTGTTTGAAGATAAAGCGTTAGATGGATTAAAATTACCAGATCCATGGATAAAATAAACTAAATCAAAATTAATATAGAGCGTGAATTAAAAAGATGAGTGAAATACCAGAGGGAGTAGTAAATATCTTGGAAATGGTAGTCCGCTGTTTTGACTGCTGACTATCGTGTGCCGCTCACATCACAGTTGTTGATGAGGATGGTAAAGAGATTTACTCTCGTGAGATGCACGTTGGTTTAGGATGAAATATCCAATAAAAATTATAGATTGGATATGACTGCCCTTGCATGGGTTAAAACCAACAAATTTGAAAAAAATGAAATGGAAAAAAACTCAAAAAAGTGAAAAAAAATGACATTACCAATAGGTATAGATTTTGAATTTAGGAAACTTATTATGGATGTACATATTGGATCTGATAAGATAAAATACTGCTATCAATGTAATCGATGCACTGACAATTGTCCTGTCGCTAATGTAGCAAATCCCTTTCATAGGGAGGTTACTAATTGGTTTGATCCGAGATTGATTGTATTAGGAACACTTCTAGGTTATAAAGATATTGTGATGGCCTTAGCAGGCTCAAAATCAGCTCTTATACCTTGGGGGTGTACTGTATGTGATACATGTGATACAGTTTGTCCACAGGCAATTGAAGTTACTGAGATTATTACTTTAGCTAAAAATGTGACTACTGGAGCAGGACTTGCACCAGAAAATGTCATAGCTCAAGCAAAAGCGATTTTTGATAGTGCTAAAGCGATTCCATCTCAACCCGCGATCGAGAGAAGACGTGAGCAATTAGGTTTACCAGCCGTTGCCGCACCAGATGTAAATGAAATACAAACCTTATTAAAAAATATAGGTGCAGATAAAAAATTATAAATGGAGGGTAAGAAAATGACAGAATATAAAATGTTTGAGGGTTGTACGATTGGCAATAGAATTCCTTTTATAGAAGCATCATCCAGAAAGGTTCTTGATAAAATTGGAGTCCAGACATCACAAGCTCCTTTTGCTTGTTGTCCAGATCCTACTGGAATGAAAAGCTTTGATAATATGGCTTGGCTTGCGATGGGTGCTAGAAACTTATGTTT
>JBHLNT010000180.1:0-8483 GCA_048941265.1 Promethearchaeota archaeon | reverse complement strand
GGACCTGAGATGGCTGAAGAGCTTGGAATTCCTCAAATTACTTACGTTCTAAAATTTGATTTAGAGGGTGATAAAGTTTTAACAGAAAGAGCTTTTAGGGCTGAAGAAATCGTGGTTATCGAAACAAAGCTTCCGGTTTTACTTTCAGTTGTAAAAGAGATTAATCATCCCAGATACCCTTCAATGGAGGGAATTGTAAATGCCTATGATAAAAAGGAAGTTGCATACTTAAATGCAGAGAAACTGGGAGCTAAAAAAGAACATATTGGGCTAACTGGCTCGATGACTGAAGTCTGGAAGATTTTCACTCCAGAGAGAAAAGGTGAACACATCATGCTTGAGGGCAGTTTAGAAGATATGACTAAAGAATTAACTAAATACTTACAGGAGGATAAATTAGTATAAGTGGTGACAATAAAATGAGTATACGAATAGAAAGTGAATTATGCACGGGATGTGGAAGTTGCGAAGCAAGTTGTCCATTTGGAGGTATTGAAGTAGTTGATAACTGTGCGGTAATTCTCGAGGGTTGTACTCTATGTGGTGCTTGTGTTGATGTTTGCCCCGTAGATGCGATAATTCTTGAAAGAGAAGAATTTAAAGTTGAAAAGATGGATATATCGCAATATAAAGGAGTATGGGTTGTTGCTGAACATTATAAGGGTGAGATCCATCCTGTCGCATTCCAATTATTAGGTAAAGGAAGAGAATTAGCGGATAAATTAAACGTTTCTCTGACATTAGTCATTCTTGGAGCGGATTTTGATAGTCAATTGGGTAAATTAAGTCAGTATGGTCAAGATGAGATTATTTATGTTAAATCTTCAATATTGAAAGATTACTTTTCTGATCTTTATGTAAAAATATTAGCTGAGCTTATTACGGAAAAAAAGCCAGAAATCGTATTAATTGGAGCAACACCTACTGGAAGAGATTTTGCTCCACGTGTCGCAAAACGACTTAATGCAGGATTAACTGCTGATTGTACGGGATTAGATATTGAGGAGGATTCTGGGAATTTGCGACAAACACGTCCTACATTTGGAGGAAATATCATGGCAACCATTAGAACCCCCTCAAGCAGACCTCAAATGTCCACCGTCAGACCGGGTATCTTTAAGGCCCCAGATAAAGTAAAGAAAGATGTAAAAATTGAGACCATCGAAAAGAAATTCACGAAAAAAGACTCAGTGGAGAAGATTGTTAAAGTTATTACCAAAGAAAAAGAAAGCATTAATCTTGAAGACGCAGAAATTATCGTTTCAGGAGGACGGGGAGTAGGAAGTAAGGAGGGCTTCAGCTTAATTAAAGAATTAGCTGATGTTTTAGGGGCAGAAGTTGGGGGCTCAAGAGTTACTGTGGAGCTTGATTGGATTGATCATGATAGACAAGTGGGACAAACAGGAAAAACGGTCTCACCTCGTTTGTATATTGCTTGCGGAATTTCTGGAGCGATTCAGCATATCGTTGGTATGCAAGGAGCAGAGATTATCGTTGCTATTAACAGAGATCCAAATGCCGCCATTTTTAAGATTGCCCATTATGGAATTGTTGGAGATCTCCATAAAGTAATCCCAGTTCTAATTGAAGAAATCAAGAAAGTTAAGGCTGAAGAAACAGCTGAAAAGTAAGCAAAACTCAATTTCTTTTTTTATTCTCTAAGATTTTAAATCAATAACGTTGATTTAATAAATTTTTAAATAATTGAGATACTTATTTTTCAAATACCATAGTTAAATATCTTACTGAAAAGCGAAAAATTTAGTGAAGTCCAATGGAAAAATTAGATAAATTTTATGAGAAAGTGAATGGTAGTTATTTTGGTATTATTGGTTATATAATTTCTGCAATTTCCGTTATAATCGCTCAAATGTTATACATGGAATCAGATCCGAGTTTCAGTATGAGTACAAATTTCATAAGTGATTTAGGGACAGGGCCTAATGGATCGAATTTCGTTTTTAATATTGGTATGATCATAACAGGTTTCTTTTTTATGCTTTTTTATGTCTACATAGGTTTGTATTTACAAAAAATAAATGATAATGTGAAGTCTCTTAAAGTGGGGATAACTGCTGGAATTATTGGCTCGATCGGTATGATACTAGTAGGTATTTTTCCTTTGAATCCTAATGACAGATTTTCTTATAATATGCATATTATCGCAGCGGGGATATTATTTTATGGCGTATTAATCATGCTGCTTATTTATGGAACCTATGAGTCTCGAAATCAAGAAATTCCAAAGCTATTATCAATCATTGGTTTTATCACTGCAGGGTTATATGGAGCATTTATGACCGCTGTAATAATCCAATATCTAGCGTCTGTCCCATTTCAAGCTTATACTTATATTATAGAATGGATTGGGTCATATTCAGCAGGATTATGGATTATTACCCATGTTTATTATATCTTAAAACATAAATAAGATTTATAAATCTGGTTTTTTCAATAAAATCTTTGATTTTTAGATTTAAGTTTTAAAAGATCCATTAATCATGGTTGATTATACGGGTCCTTCTTTTATTTAATTATAAAATTTTAAATAGTCAACTAATATTATTATAATTAATTGAAATTCCTCTAAAAATTAGTTATTTTGAATAAAAATTCATTTATTAGCGTTTTTACAATAATCTTTATACTTGGGATCACCGGGTTCCCCCATCTATATATAACTCCAGTAAATGAAAAGAATACTTTTTTGGGACGCGAAAAAAGTCTAATAATGAATACTTCACCATCAACCTCTTCTATAGAGAATTGGTATAGAAAATGGGGTCAAGATGTTTGGAATGAAACAAATACTGAAATGGATGTTTATAATATGACTGGAGATGTGTATCTTATTGGTTATAATTACTCTAATACTCACTCCGAAATGTTGTTAGTAAAATTTAATTCCACAGGAGATCAACAGTGGAATAGAACGATTACAGGAGGACATGGTTATCATAACTCGGGTATGGATGTTGAAGTAGATCAAAAAACAGGCAAGATTTATGTATTAGGATGTATTTATAATGGAACTTATAGTTACTTTGACGTATTTATCGCAAGATACAATGAAAATGGAGTGCAAGAGGTAAATGCTACATGGGGATCTAATAATTCAGAATATTGCAAAGGATTCGCATTAGATAAGTCGGGTGAAAACTTATATGTTACCGGGGATAAGGTATTTCCTACACCTCTACCCTACCTTAATTATACAATTTTTTTAGTTAAATTTAATACTGCATCCTTATCATATCAATGGAATACTACATGGTTTAATGTAGGATGGGAATTTGCAGATGATGCCGTTTGCGGGAATTATGGGGGTATATATTTAACGGGGCACACAAAGAATATGAGTACTGGAGATAATTATATGATAGTTACTAAATATAATGAGAATAAAGTAAATCAATGGAACAAATCATTTGTTGAAGAAAATCGTGATGTTTATACTGATAGTATAGCCCTTGATTCGAAAGATAATGTTTATGTTACAGGTCATATTTGGGAAGATGGTTATGGAAGTATTTTTTATGTAAGAAAGTATGATAATGAAAGTAATTTTCAATGGGGAAAAACATATCAAAAATACCCACTTGGAGGTATAAATGAGGGGAGAGATATTTTTATTGATCCCAATGATAATATTATTGTTGCTGCTTGGTGTTTTCAAGGTCTTATTGAATCTACCTACCTAAAATTATTAGGATATAACCCCATAGGCATACTTATATTAAATTTTGAATGGAGAAGTCAAGATTTAAATTCAAATGATTACCTTGAGACTACATGTGTCTCTGGATTTGGTACAAATCATTTCTATGTAGCTGGAATCATTCAAACCAAACCCTATGGGGATAAAGATTTTATTATCGTTAGAAATCCTTCATATGTGCTTATGGGAAGTGGAGGCTCAGGAGGAGGTAATGATGATGATAATAATGGTAATAAACCTTCAGAAATTCCCTCCTATAATTCATTTATTATTATTAGTTTAATCAGCATTTATTCAATTATAATAATTAAAAAATATCGTAAAAAATTAAGATAATAAAAATCATATACTAAAATTGCATGGAAATCTCTGGAGCGATTCAGCATGTGGTCGGTATGCAAGGAGCAGAAGTTATTGTCGCAATTAACAGAGATCCAAATGCCGCAATTTTCAAGATTGCCCATTACGGAATTGTTGGTGACCTCCATAAAGTTATACCAGTTCTTATTGAAGAGTTAAAGAAAGTAAAAGCCGAAGAAATAGCTGAAAAGTAAGTAAAAATCAAATCTCTTTTTTTAATCTTTAGTAATTTAAACAAATATTAAGTGGATTTTAGAAATTTTTATATAATTGAGATACTTATCTCTCAAATACCATAGTTAAATATTTTACTGAAAAGCGAAAAATTTAGTGAAGTCTGATGGAGAAACTAGATAAAATTTATGAGAAAGTGAATGGTAGTTATTTTGGAATTATTGGATTTATCATTTCATTCTTTTCCATTTTAATCGCACAAATCCTGTATATGGAAGTAGATCCGAGTTTTAGTGTGACTACAAATTTTATAAGTGATTTAGGTAATGGACCTAATGGATCAGATATAGTTTTCAATACAGGTATGATCCTACATGGAATCTTTAATATACCTTTTTATACGTATTTAGGATGGTATTTATTCCAAAGAAGGGAAGATAATTCACTTAGAATTGGAATGATTGCTGGAATTATTGGATCAATCGGTCAAATCTTAGTAGGAGTCTTCCCTTTTGACCCTGTTGACAACTTTTCTTTTAACATGCATATCTTAGCAGCAGAAATTCTTTTTTATGCAATATTAATTATGCTTTTGATCTATGGTATCTCTGAGTATCGAAATCCAAATATTCCAAAAGTATTATCAATCTTAGCTTTTATTAGTGCAATATTATATGGAGCATTTATGACAATTGTTATACTCCAATTCTCATCATCTATACCATTTCAAATAAATACTCATGTTATAGAATGGCTTGGAGCATGGGTGATGAGCGTATGGGTTATTGCTCATATTTATTATACTTTAAAGCACAGATAATTTCTTTTTATCTAATTTTTTATAATAAAAAAGGCTTTTTTTGATAATTTTTCAAAGATTCATCGACTATTTTTTTAAATTTAATTTGGATTTACAATCATAACGAATATATTTAAGGAAAAAATTAAAAAAAAAAGTAATGGAATGCTTGTGAAAAATTTCACATAGCTCAAGAATTTTTTTTAGTGGAGGAATAAATTATGGGCTAAAAACAAACATTCCACTACAGATGAAAATTTTATTTTTCATCTAGAATTACATATAGTTACATAAGTATTTAAAATTTACGTCAATTTTATGAACGCTTGGTTTAATTATTCAATCAATAAGCTAACTATGGTAATATTGTATTTATTAGGATTCAATCTTTTAACCATACTTCCTATTTTTAATAATAAAAGCGAAAATAACTCATAAATTTAATTGAAATAAAAAATTTTTCTTAAAATTTATGAGATGAAAATTAGTTTATTCTAAAAGTATCATCCTAATTTTTACACACAAAAAAGTTTTGCAAGTTATTTATTGATCGATAAGCCAATTTTATTAAGACATTGATAGTGAAAAAAATAAATTAAATTTGCGGATAGTCTTCATATCATTGGTTATTAGACCGAAAGGTAATATTCGAAAATAAATAGTGCTTATAATTAAATTTTAGGGAATTTCCTCCCATATTCTAAAGGAGATGAGCCTGTTATTGATTTCCCTAAAAAATTGTATTTTGATTTTATAATTCTTTGTACATAAATAACACATTAAATGGTAAATGTTCAAATTTAACCGTATTTCTTTCGATAAATCCTTGCCGTTCATACCATTTTTTAAGTTGTACATTTTCTGCAATTATACCAATTTCTACTCTTTTTGCGTTCCTTTTTTTTGCTTCTTGAATAATGTAATTTACTAAAGCTTTTCCATAACCTTTATGTCTGTGATCAATTAGAACGCCAAGTCTTTCGAGGTAACATACTTCAGAATTAGCCTGCTCCAAAGCAACACATCCATATGGGATATTCTGCTGTTCTAAAATAAAGTATTTAATTCCATTTTCAAATGATTTAATGATCCATTCTTCTGTACAATTGGAAGGATGGCTAGGTGCATTTTGAATTGTAAGATTATAACGTTTAGCTACATCATGGAAAGATTGTCTTAACAGACGTGTTAAAATTTTTATATCTTTCTCTGTACATTCTCTAATTATATAAGACATAATTAAAATAAAGTTCTGTTAAATATTAATATCGTTCCTTTTTATTCTTTATAGTCAATTGCTCCAAAAGGACAAATTTTTATGCAAACTCCACAACCAGTACAAGTTCTTTCTACCACAGAGACTTGTCCATTATTTAGAGTCATGGCAGGACATCCATAATTCTTGATACATATCATACAATTGTTACATTTCTCAGGATCGATTTGAACGGGAATGATCTTCTTGCCTTTTTGTGTTCCTCGTTCAAATAATGAACAAGGATGACGAGATATTAATACTCTTGGACCTTTAGTATTGATTGCCTCCTCAATTGCCCTAGTAGTTTCTTCTAAATCATTCGAGTCTACAATCCAGAGATGGTCTTCACTAACTCCCGCGCCTAGCACAATCGATTCCAAGGGTATTCTTGTACCAGGTTCTCCAGTTATTTTAATACCTGTTCCGGGATGAGGTTGAAAACCTGTCATAGCTGTAATACTGTTGTCCATGATAATAACTAAAACATCATTTTGATTATATACAGCATCAATAAGCCCAGGAACGCCCGTATGAAAAAATGTTGAATCTCCTATGATCGCTAATACAGGTCCATCGTGAAGCTTTGAGATCCCGTTTGCCATCCCTATAGAGGCACCCATACATATACAAGTATCAATAGCTTCAATAGGTTTATAAAATCCAAGTGTATAGCAGCCAATATCTGAAGAATAGACAAAATTTTTTCCATATTTTTGTTCCATGAGTTTTAAGGCATAAAAAGTACTTCTATGTGAACAACCCGCGCAAAGCACGGGAGGTCGAGGAGATGCAACATGCAAACTTTCTGTTTGAACTGGCAAATCTATAAAAGGATTAGGAATATCTAAAAATTTAGTAATCCCATCAACTACTTTATTGAGATTTAATTCACCATTCCTTTGAAAATATTTTTTTCCAGCTATCTCTACTTTTATATCCAATTCAAATGCTATTTTTTTAGCAAAATCTTCTAAAAATGGTTCGAGCTGTTCAATTATAATGATATGTTCAGAATTTTCATATAATTTCAACATTAATTTTTCAGGTAATGGAAAAACCATTCCCAATTTTAAGAAATTTATTTTATCTTTCATATTCAGCTTTAAAATAGCATCATTTGCATAAGAATAAGGAATACCGGAGGAGATGATGCCTATTTTAGCGCCATCATTTAATTTTAATTCTGTAAAAGGGAATTCATTGGAAAATTCTTTAATTTTTTCATATCGCTCCATTTGTTTTAACCTTTGTATTCTTGCATTTGAAGGTAAAAAAGTCCATCTTGCCCTGTCTTTATCAAATTCATATATTCTATTTTCGAACTTTTTAATTTCTCCAAGAATTAAATCACCTCTTGCATGATTTAATCTCGTTTCTGTTCTCATCATTACTAAGGATTGAAATTCTTCCGAGAAATCAAATGCATATTTTATAATATCCTTCGCTTCTTGAATGTTTATTGCTTCAAAAACAGGACATAAAGAATGCAGACCATAATAACGATTATCTTGCTCATTTTGGCTCGAATAACAGTTAGGATCGTCAGCTGAAAGCACTACAAAACCTCCATGTGCTCCAGCATAGGTCGCAGTCATAAAAGCATCAGCAGCAACATTCAAGCCTACATGCTTCATACAAGCAAATGCCCTAGCATTGCACATCGAGGCTCCTAAGGCTACTTGAAATCCCACTGCTTCATTGGTACTCCATTCTAATTTAAAATTAGGATAAAATTTATGAATTTCTGTTAATGTTTCCATTATCTCTGAAGAAGGAGTGCCGGGATATCCAGCAGCAACCATAATTCCTGCTTCAAAAATGCCTCTTGCTAAGGCTTCATTCCCTAAAACTACTCCTTTCTCATCAGGTTTGTCTAAGGCATAAAAAGGCATATTCATTTCATGTGTCACATCAATCTTATAATTTTAAATTAGAAGGAATAAATTTCCTTTTCAAAATTTTATTTGATTTTAAATTTTAAACCTAATTCCACACCTTTATTAAAAGCTTTAATATTCACATCAAGGGCTTTTTTAGGAATAAATCTCTTGATATTTTCTAGCATAATTTTCTTTGTTAAGGGTACTCTCTCAACTCCAGCTAGAACTCCCAAAAGAACAACATTAGCAGTTAAAATATTTCCACATTCTAGAGCAATCTTATTTGCATCTAAA
>JBHLNT010000028.1:0-36564 GCA_048941265.1 Promethearchaeota archaeon | reverse complement strand
TGGTTTGTATTTGTAGAGAATAATAATTGTGGCGGCTACTCCTACGATTATAATAGTTAGGATACTAATTATAAGAATTGTATTATCAGATACCACATCTTTATCATCATCGCCATTGCCACCATCACTTAAAATTGCACTAGATAATGGAACATCGTGATAATAAAAATACAATGTATTACCATCTTGTACTATAGCAAAGTAATTACCGAAATTATTTATAGCAACATCAGGAATACTAGATCCTTTAGATTCCTGCCAATCCTCAACTTTTGGTAGCGTTTTTTTACTGTTATACAATTTAACAATGCCACTCCCCATAACAGGACTTATTCCGATTAAAATATACTTACCATCTCCAGATATATCTCCATCAGATATGTAACTCGGAGTACTTGCCTCCCACTCAGGTTGTTTTGGATCGGTAACTTTATAGTTTAAATATTGAACACTAGATTCTTTACTTATTATTATATAAGTACCATCGGCAGAGATATCACTATCCACTACATCAGGAGTCGAATAAGACCATAATGCTCTTTTTGGAGTTTGCATTGTTTTATCAAATAAATATATCCCTCCTCCTATTTTCTCCGCTAAAATATACTTACCATCATCAGATATTTTTAATCTTGAAATGGGATTTGATGTTTCATTTCTCCATAAATAACCGTGAATAAAGGGATCTCGTTCGTCGAAAAGAGTGACATTACCCGCAGAATCTCCAACTGCAATATAATATTTATTTTCTATTGAATTGTAGCCTATATCCAATGCTTTAATTTCAATACTCCCTCCTAAACTATATATCCACTCAAAATCTTTATCACCGGATTGGTAGGAATTATTCAATAAATAAAGATAGTCGGCTAACGCTACTATGGTATATTTTCCGTCTCTGGAAGTGGCAGCAAGCGCATCATTACCCAAGTGTGCATTGAATATCCAAACAGGAGGTTTATATCCGGTGAAACCAGCCTCTGTATTGTTAAATAAATATGCTTTACCATTAGTAACTCCAACTGATATATAGCTTCCATCAGCCGATATATCAAGGGATCTCACATCATCAATCCCAAAATCAAAAGTCCATAGCGTTTTATTGCTTTCGTTATTAAAAAGCATCACCTTCCCCCTGCTTTCATTAGATACAGCAATATATTCACCATTAGCCGAGATTACGAGGTCATCCATAGTTGAGCTTTCAAACTTCCATTTCTCCGTGATAGTATAACCGCTTAATTTTGGAGCTATTAAATCATTATCTATTTGATTATCAGACCCAATCGGTGTTTCCACATTTATAAAGTAAAAACAATTTATTGACATTATAGCCAGAAATAAAACACAACTTAGAATAATACCTTTTTTTGACATTTTCACACCTGTTTTAGATCAAATTTCGAATTATTTTAAGTTATGTTGATCAAATATAAAAAACTATCCCGCTTTTTTTTCCGAAAAAAACCATCCGAAAAAGCGAACTTATATTAAAAAAGCATGCTAGAGGTATGATTATGGAAAAGTGGCGGACATTTGCCGGCAGGCATCCATTCGCGGTTCTGTCCCTAATTACGCTCATTTGCGTTATCCTTAGCTTAATTGACATTTTTATACTTCGCATCGACGAGTTATGGGGTGAGATCATTATATCCAAAGCTTTGGGTTTTTTCATTATTTTGATATATCTCTGGTCGGTTCAGAGGAGTGTCGCGGCCATCGGACTTCATAAAACTATGATTTTTCAGGCATTATTTATGGGAGCCTTTGTAAGTACCATAATGATGGCGATCTATTTCACAGCTGGATTTCTGGTTCTAATTGGGTCTAATGTGAAAGTGGAGATTATTTTTTCACCGAACGATCCTAAGGCGGGAGTAGAAGGCGGTGTTTTATTTGGTTTGTGGCTAGTATTTGGGAATGTGATTAATTGCTGCATGGAGGAAGGGCTCTTTAGGGGATTAATGACCCGTAAATTTTTAACAAGAATGGATTTTTGGAAGGCCAATTTCTTACAAGCCGCGCTTTTTGGAGCATGGCATTTAAGGTGGCCTTTAAAATATTATATTACTGGTCAGATGACCTTAATGCAGGCTGTTTTCAATGCGATTTCTATAAATTTCGGCGCGCCGTTTTTATTGGGGCAAATATGGGGATACATGTACTACAAAACCAACAGCCTCTGGCCCAGCTGGATTAGCCACTTTATCTGGAATTCTACCTTGAATTTACTTATTTTTAATATACCGTCGGGCACAGATGAGGCTATTGTAAATGCGGCGATAGTTCTATCAGGAGGTCTTTCAATTTTAACCGGGCTAATGTTGATGTTTTTAATAAAATATTTGGCTGACAAATGGAACATGCCCAAACTGGCACCTTGGGACCAAGAGAATGAGATTTTAATAGGATAAAAAGTAAAAATCTAATCAATTTTATATAAAAAAAAGGAAAAAAGCTATCATTTTAAATAAATTTACTTTTCTTTAGCATTACATATGAATTTAAGTCATTAGCTTATTATTTTTTTTTACGTCGCTTCACTGTAGTCGAAATTTCAAGAAGAATTCCGAAGGTCTTTTCAGTATCCAAATACACAAACTTTTGCTTGCCAACTTGTCCAGTTTGTAATACATTTATACCCCTTTTTTTAAATTCTGCAACATAGGAGTCTAAATCATCTACATACAATCCTATGCTGTGAAGTCCTTCTTTTCCCTGCTCGATAAATTCCTTAAAGCAGCATTCTCCGCTTTTCCATTGCTGTAGTTCGATTTGTACATTCATTAATCGGCTCATCGCATAATCTAACGTTATTTCTACAGGTTTACCGCGAAATGTGGCATCTTGATGCACTATATTTTCCATTTGCGCGAAAGTAGGAATGCCGTATAATTCCTCCATAATTTTGGCTTGTTTTTTAATGTCCTTATACACATAACTTAACTGCTCAATTTTTAAATTTCCGAGGTTAAATTCAAAATTTTCTGCCATTATTCATCATCCAAATGAATTGATTTCTTAATTCATACTATTAAATCTTTATTTATATATATTTTTTTGAAAAATCAACTTAACTATATAAATTAAAGGATAATAAAAATGTTTCAAAATGTGAAAATAACATTACTAAACTCTTTTAATAACATCAACTAAGCCTTTTTTATGGAGTTTTTCCATCATTTTTTCAACATCTTCTAATTTTTTTCCCGCAATTTGGGCAACTTGTTCAAGAGTATTCATCCCGTCACATATTTTTAGGACCTTATATTCTTCGGCAGTAATCATACCTAAATGAACGCTTGTTGGGGGAACGTCTTTGATAATAATTGGTATTCTTACTTCCGTAGCTCCTGATGCTGCTGCAGCCTCCTCTAAGGATTCTATGGTTGGAGAATCTCCAAAAAAAGATTTAACTCCTGTCACATCATATTTATCATCAATATAGACATAAATTGTATGCTCATCGCCGGATAAATCATCGGTATCTTCCATATCCGGACGTGGATTCCTATGTTTGAACTCTTTCGTATAAATACCCATCTCAAGGCCATTGTAAATTTCATCTTTATCAACGCTTAATGCAACCATATCCTGACAAATGTCGCACCAAGCCCATACTTCAACAAGTCGGAAATATTTTTTCACTTTATTTTCTGGCATATATTCTTTCTAACCTCTCATGCGAGGTGATAATTAAGATGTACGCAACTTTAATAATATATTAGATAATCTAATTATATTTCTATATATATTTTATGTTGATTTATAATTTAAAGTTTAATTTATTTGAATATAGTTTAATTTATTCGAACTTTAAAACCAAAAATAATTAATTCTATCACATATTTTTTTGGGTAATTATGTCAACATTTAAAAAGAATGTGTGTTTTTCATGTGGAAGACCCGTAGCACCATACGAAAATGCGGTCCATTTTCCTTGCCCCCAGTGTGGAGATGTGGAAATATGGAGATGTGAACGATGCCGAGCTATGGGAAAGACATATAAATGTTTAAAATGTGAATTTGAGGGGCCATAATATGGGAGATGAATTTATAGCATTAATCGATGTAATTCCTGAAGACACTGATGTAGATTTTGTTAAGTTTATTGAAAAAATTAAAGGAGTCCTTTCAGAAGAATGTACATTAGAAGCTCATGACATCATGCCAGTAGCTTTTGGACTGAAAAAGGCAAGAATCAGGGTAAGATATCCCGCAGATTGGGGGGGAACGGATAACGTCGAGGAAATGCTTAAGCAATTAGATGGTGTTCAAGGAATCGAAGCCATAGCTTTTTCAAAAGCATGAAAAAATAAAAATTTATCTTTGCTTTTTATAAATCTACCGCTCTCTTTTTATTGAATTGATTATCGTTCGTTTTGAAGACTTGAAATATGTTCTATCCATACTCTTTTATCTTTTGTGATAAGATCTTTTACTGATGGAATTGAATTAAAAAAGGGCATGTCTTGATACCTTTTTACGAAGCTTTTCACAATCTCATGAGCTTGAGATGCTTGATTAGAAGCTACTAATGTATCATACATCTCGTGTAATGATTTACTTGTTTTTTGAATCTCAGAAATTAAATAATCTTTTTGAACTTCTTTTGCGATTAAATTTATGAATTCCTCTTGCTCCTTTATGTAAGAGGGCATATCGGCCATAATTGCCAATCTTATTATCTGTTCTGCATTATAAATAGCATCATCCAGATTTCCTTCCATCCAACTTTTTTGAGCATTAAATTTCAACTCATCAACCTTGGAGAGTAGTTTTATTTTATAATCCTTTATCATAAAACTCTCACTGCGTTGCTCTTCTTCTTGAGATTTTCTCTTCGATTTTTTATCTTTCTTTCTCATTTTTAATTGTAAGATGGAAATAATTTCTTGTACTTAACTAGATTAAATACTTATATTTATATTTTGATTTAAGGAGTATTTTAAAAAAAAAATTAGCCTGTTCTTTTAAATAGTTTGTCTAACTCTTTAAATGAGATAAATTTCAGAGTGGGCCTACCATGAGCACAATGGAAAGGATCCTTACAATTTGTTAATTCAATTAATAGATTTCTTATATCCTTTAAGGTTAATTCATCACCCCCTCGGATGCTTTTATGACATGCTAAATAGTTGATGATCTCTTCTTTTATTTCAGAAAAGCTTTTCTCTTTTCCGATTTCTGTAATATCTGAGATAATTTCATTGATTATTTTAACATCAGGAATTTTTCCTATGATGGTAGGAATTTCTCTTAATATGAAGGTATTACCCCCAAAATGTTCGAAAGTAAATCCAAGTTTATTGATTTCCTTTAAATTTTCTTCTAAGAAGAATTTTTCAGATGGATTTACCTCAAGCTTTAGTGGAGAAATTAATTGTTGTTTACTGCTTTTTGAAGATTCATACATTTTCAAAAAATATTCTTTGGTAATACGTTCAGACGCCGCATGTTGATCTAAAATATATAATCCTTCTTCTCCATCTTGATTCATGCCCTCTAAAACAACATAAATTTTATTACTCAACTGACCAGTATAAGGGATAAGACGGACTTTAGGAAAATTTTTAGCTACTATATATTTATCCCTTATATAAGTTTCAGGCATTTGTTTTTTAGGAGATCCCTTTTCAGTAATCTCTGTTAATGGTAACTGAACTGATTCAATTATCAAATTATCTTTAGTATCTGAAATTTCTTTACTTATTTCCTTTGCATCGACAGTTTCTTGGATTATTCCGGCAGATTTAATCGATACTTTTGCTTCATTGTTGTCATCCTTTAGTGAAATATCTTCTCTTTTAGGAATAAAGTCGCTAATTTCAGTAGAAATATATTTTGCTTCCTTTTTAATAAATGTTTCTTCAATAAAATCTCGAATAACATTATACACTTTGTTATAAATATAATCCTCGTTTTCAAATCGAATATAAAGTTTTTTAGGGTGGACATTAAAATCTATTGCGGAGGGATCTAATTCAATATGCAGTATAAAGAAAGGATTTTTTCCAATCATCAATGTGCCTTTATAGGCTTCTTGAATTGCCCTATGTAAAAGATCGCTAATCACATATCGACGGTTGATAAATAAACTTGAATAATTTTTATTTTTTTTAGAAATCTCCGGATGCCCTAACAACCCATATATTTTAAAATAATTATCTTGCTCCGTATAATTAATAGGTTCCATAAATTTAGCACTTAACTTTCCATAAATATGAAACACCGTAGTTTTTAAATCATTGACAGGGCAATTAAGAATATCCAAATCATTATGTCTATAAATAAAATGAATATCAGGATAAGCCAATGCGTACCTTTGCATGATATCGGTGATATGTCCTAATTCCGTCGAATCTGATTTAAGGAACTTCTGTCTGGCAGGAATATTATAGAACAAGTTTTTAACTTTAATATTGGTCCCAATAGGACAGGAAATTTCCTTCTTTTCGACCAGCTTTCCACCTTCAATACGCAATTGAACGCCATTCCCTTCGGTTTCGGTTCTAGAAATAATTTCTACCTGACTTACAGCAGTAATACTCGCTAAAGCCTCACCCCTAAATCCTAGAGTGGATAAAGTATCTAAATCTTCTATACCTCTTAGTTTACTGCTAGTATGTCTTTCAAATGCGAATTCAATCTCATCTGAAGGGATACCGACCCCATCATCTATCACTTGAATTAATGATTTACCTGCTTGTTTAACTATTACTCTAATTTCATTCGCTCCCGCATCAATACTATTCTCAATTAATTCCTTTACTACGTTTGACGGTCTCTCAACTACTTCGCCTGCAGCTATTTTTTCCGCGTCTTTAATTTTTTTAATCTTTCTTCTTTTCAAATTTCTCAATTACTAATTACGATTTAAATGAACAATTTAATTTTTTAAAAGTTATAAATCATAATGATGAACTCAAATTTAAATGAATACTCTATTAAGGATAAAATAAATTTTCCAAATTTCTTACATAATTAGGAAAATTTAGGTCTTTTATCTTACTCTAATTTTTAATTTAATTTAAAATAAAAAAATTCTTTTATAGGTTAACTTCAATATTATTTTTCTAATTATAATAAATTGATTAGTAATGAGTTTAAACGAGAATGAATATCCATTTCATCAAATGTTTATATGCATTTTTATTGTAATTACCATTACTCTCATAACATTCAGAATACTATTTTCTTTATTTACCTTTCCTCAAATAATTGAGACGGCTAAAGACTATGATTATTATTTGCTAATAAGGGGAATGGATAATGGTTTGGTTAATTTTTATGATCCAGTCAAGGGGTCTGATTGGCCCCCTTATTATCTCTATTTTTGGTACTTTATCTTTTATCCAATGTATCTAATTCCAGTTAATATCGGAGTTGTTATTTGGGATATTCTACGATTACTAATTGGTATATATATTGTAAATGAAGCGCCAAAAATATTCAAAAGTCAAACTGATTTATTTGTTTTTTATGTTTTAAGTTCAATTAGCTATGGTCTAGATGCGTTTTATAATAATTGCAATTTTTTAGTTACCTTTTTTCTTTTCATATCTTATCACTCATTAGAGCATGATAAAAAGTGGCTTTCAGGGATCTTTTTTGTGTTAGCTACTTTCAAAATTAATGCCATAATCTTACTCCCATTATTATATATCACTAAAAAAATTAGTATTAAAGACCTCAAATACTATTTAATTCCTTTCTTTCTTATTTGCATCCCCTATATTATCTTTCCTAACTATTTTATGCAAATGGTGGGAAATTGGTTCCATTCTGATGAATATGTTCATGGAATTACTATATTTGATTCCATTTTTTGGAAAGCACTTCAACCGTCACACTTAATGATAATCTCTTTATTTTTATTAATATTTATCGAGAATCTCAATAGTGAGAAAAGAAAGAAACAATTCAATTTTTGTATACTTCCAATTTTAATAAGTTATTATATTTATCTCACGTTAATCGTGTTTGTAATTCCTATTGTTCTCTCATGAGTTTAATTCGTGTAACTTTTGCTTAATTTCGCTCAATTTTTTCATTGCGTCAATGGGAGTTATGGAATTAATATCAATTTCTTTTATTATATCTAATAATTTTTCTAATTCTTCATCTAAACCAATCTCCTTCGTGATAACAGGTTTAAAAAATGTTGTTTGTACATATTTTTTTTTCTTAGGAGGTAATACTTGAGGTTTCTCAAGTTTTTCTTTTAATTCGGATATTTCTCCACTTTTTATATACAATTCTTTTTGTTTTTGATTTAAGTCTTCATCGCATCTGCTAAGTTCTTCTTTGAGACTTTTTATTTCAGAGTTCAGGTTTTCAAGTTCCTTTTTCTTTCCATTTATCATTTTATTATAAATTTTTCCGGAGTTCGCCCCATTACCATTTTCCCGCACGGCTGCTTTGAACGGATCTTGTGCTTCAATCTGTTCTAAAATTTCAAATGCTCTTATAATTACATCATCTGGTATTCCCGCTAATTTTGCCACATGAATGCCATAAGATTTATCAGTACAGCCTTCTTTAAGTTTCCTTACGAAATTAATGCTCCCATCATCATTCTCAATAATATCAAGGTGATAGTTTTTCACTCGAGGCAAATTAATCTCCGTAAGTTGATGATAGTGGGTACTAAAAAGCGTTTTTGTTTTTAACTCATGAAGCTTTTCTAAAGTGGCCATCGCAATGCTCTGCCCATCACTAGTACTTGTCCCTCGACCCAGCTCATCGATAATTATTAAGCTTTTAGGAGTGGCATAATTTAAAATTTTAGCGGTTTCGGTCATTTCAATCATAAAAGTGCTCAATTTTCGCGCAAGATCGTCTGAAGCACCAATACGCGTAAAAATATGATCTATTATACCAAGAGTGGCAGATTTCGCGGGAACAAAGCATCCCATTTGGGCAATTATACAAATTAATGCGACTTGTCTTAAATACGTACTTTTACCGGCCATATTTGGTCCAGTGATTATTAAAAGTTGGTCACTTTCAGGATCTAAATAGCAATCATTGGGAATAAATTTCTCTGTAATATTTATTTGCTCAACAACAGGATGGCGCCCTTCTTTTATAATAATTTTATTTTCATCATTAATAATAGGACGGCAATAATTATTTTTTTCAGAAATTTCGGCAAAACAAGCTAAAACATCAATAACGGCTATGTTTCTAGCGGTTTCTAAAATATTGACAGTCTCTTGAACAACCTTATCTCTAACCTCACAAAAAATCTCATATTCTAAGTCATTAATTTTTTCTTCAGCAGTTAGGATTTTTTCCTCTAGTTCCTTCAATTTTGCGGTGGTAAATCTCTTAGCATTTTTCAAAGTTGATCTTTCAATATAATCTTCTGGTATAGTTGGAATTAATTGAAGAGTTCTGTGGGTAATCTGGATATAATAGCCAAGAATGTTATTATGTCCAATCTTTAATCCTGAAGTTAAATTCCATCTTTTCTTTTGTTGCTCTTCATATGCTAAGACATATTTTTTTCCATTGTTTATGAGATCTCTTAACTCATCAACTCTATCATTATATTTATCCTTAATGATATTACCTTCTGTAATATTTTGAGAAGGGTCTTCCTTGATGGAATTTTCTATTAATTTTCTAACATCATCAAAAGGATTAATTTTTTCTACAAATCTAGATATTTCTGGAATATCAGCTTTTTGTAATAATTCTTTGATTTTAGGAATTTTTTCTAAGGAGTTTTTAATATTTAACAAATCACGTGCGTTAGTTCTCTTAGAATAATTCACTCGATTAATGAATCTCTCAAGATCTCCAACAATTTTTAATTCTTCCCTTAAATCAGACCTAAGAAAAATATCATCTTTAAATTTTTGGACAATATTAAGACGTTCATTGATCTCTTCAATGTTAATTAATGGTTGTAAAATAAACTTTTTTAATAAACGAGCTCCCATTGGGGTATGAGTGTAGTTAAAAATGGAATATAAGGTTACATCTTTACCCTTTTCCCATAACGATGTAACTAATTCCAGATTTCGTTGAGTGATATAATCTAAATGTAATTTATTCTCTTCTTTTAGCAGATTTATTTTAAAAATGTTAGGAATGATATCCCTTTGAGTTTCCTTTAAAAACGCAAGTAATCCTCCTGCTGCTTGCACTGCCATTTCTGAATCTTCTAAGTCAAAACTTTTTAAGTTCGAAATTTTAAAATGACGAGTAATTAAGCTATAAGCCTCATCATGATTAAACACATAATCGTTATAGTTTTTTATAATTGCCGCTGTTAAATCTGTTATAAGGAGAAATAACCTTTCGTCCCGCTTGATTTCTGAAGGAATAATTAATTCAACTGGATCAAATTGAGAAAATAAACTAAGTAATTTTTCTAAAGGATCTTCTTCTCTTGAAGCAAATTCAGTAGCAAAAAATTCCCCGGTAGATAAATCAGCTAAAGCAATGCCATATCCATTTTTCTCCTTAACCATCGAGGCAATATAATTATTTTCATGGGGCCGTAGCATATCATACTCAGTTATTGTTCCAGGAGATAATATTCTAACTACTCCACGTTTAACTATGCGTCCTTTTACTGTCGAGGGATCTTCAAGTTGATCAACTATTACAACAGTCTGCCCCATATTTACTAAATTATTTAAATAATGCACCGCATGATAAGGAATTCCTGCTAAAGGATACGAGTCATTCCCTATTTTCCTTTTGGTTAGTGTTATCCCTAATAGATTAGAAACTCGTTCAGCATCATCATAAAAGAACTCATAAAAATCTCCCATTCGATAAGCAAGTAGATGTTCAGGATATTGCTTTTTTACTGAGAACCAATGACGCATCATCGGCGTAAGTTCCTTAATATTAATTTCTTGTAAGGGCATTTTAGATAAATAATTAGTATTTTGGTACAATAATTTATTGAAATGATTTTTATTAATTGTAATTGTTAATTTTTTAATATCAATAATAAAGAAGTCAATTAGATATTTTATTATTAGGAGACCAATAAATCATCGAAAATCAATCGTTTAGGATTGAGGTTATTAATATTTTAAGTGCTCTTCGAAAAAATAGATAGATGAACGCTCTTCTTTTATGCTTAGGGTAAATTTTGATATATTTTAAATTATATTTTAAGTTTAGATAAATATGAGCGATCAAGAAAATCTTTTATATGAAGTTAAAAGATGTGTTGCTACAATCACTATTAATCGACCAGAAAAGGCACATGCTTTCACTATTGAAATGTTAATGACACTCTATGAGATGTTAAGTAAAGCAGATGAAGACGAGAAAGTAAAATGTATAATTATTAAGAGTACAGGGGAAAGATTCTTTTCTGCGGGGTATGATCTAAAGCAAGTCCAAGGAGATCCTGAAAATGTGAAGTTAGTAACTATCTGGGGCAGAAAAGTTAATGAAAAAATAATGCTAATGAAAAAAACAGTGATTACCCAATGTCAAGGTATTGCAGTTGGTTTTGGAGTATTAATGATGGTAGCTTCAGATTTAAGGATTTTTGCTGACAGACCGAAAGAGGAACTATATATTAGATTACCAGAGCTTGTTATTTCAGCATTCCCCCAAACTGGCGCAACTCTCATGCCCTTATTAGCTTTTGGATTCAGCAATGCCAAGAAATTTCTTTTTACCGGTGATAATATCGGTTTGGAAGAATTAAAGAACATAAACTTCCCAACAAGAATATTTCCAAAGGAAACTCTTGATGAAGATACGCTATCCTTTGCGAAAGACCTTTGTAAAATTCAAACACCCTTCCTATTCTTTACGAAAGTAATGCTCACGATAATGAATAAAGCATATATAAAATCGTGCATGGATTTAGAAGATGAATGTGGTAAAATTGCGTATAGGGAAAGAAAAACCATGAAAGAACTGGAAGACATCATCCAAGATTTATATAAGAGATATCCTTAAAGATATAAATTATTTAATAAATTTCTCTTTCATTTTAAAGATTTAGAGAATCTAATTTATATGTGATGCTTTATTAGAATTAATTGATTCAATTTAATCTAAAAATGTTTTAGATTTTCGATTCCAAATTAAGAAATAATCTGAATTTTAATCAGTAAAAAATATGAGGTGAAATTTTTGATTATTGATGCTCATTGTCATTTTTGGGAAGCAGATTTAGTTTCTGATGACTTTAAAGGAGTTTTAAGTGCTATCGCGAAACAATTCAATTTTGATTATTCTCTTCTATCAAAGGCTGGTGCTGAAAGATTGATCAAAGAAATGGACGAAGCTGGAATAGATAAAACTGTATTACTTGCTTTAGATGGTGAATTTATTTTTAGATCTAAAGTTACTTATAAGGAATACAATGATTTATTGGCAAAGTATATTAATAGATATCCTGATAGATTTATCGGTTTCGCTGGGATAGATCCTAGAAGGGGAACAGAGGCAATTAAGGAGTTGGAAAGATGTGTAAATGAACTAGGCTGTAGTGGTGTTAAATTATGGACCCTCACAGGATTTTATCCAGATGATTTAAAATTTTATCCTTTTTACGAGCGTGTAGAAGAACTTGGAGCCACAATATTATGTCATACTGGGTTAGGTCCTACCGGTACTTACCTTAAATATTGTCGACCTATTTATGTTGATAAAGTCGCTGTAGACTTTCCAAAAATCAATTTTATTATGGCACATATGGGTGATCCATGGACTAAAGAAGCTATTGCAGTTGCTACAAAAAATGCGAATGTCTATCTTGATATTTCAGCATGGGAGCCTCAGATGAAATTAGCACCATTTGCATTTTTCGAGGCTCTCATAGAAGCCAAGATGACTTGTGGGATTAATAAAATTCTATTTGGTACAGATTGGCCCTTATTCACATCAATATTATCTTTAAAAGAATATGTGGAAAAGATTAAAAAAATGAAACTCCCTCCTCCTATGAAAATGATGGGTTTACCTGAATTCTCCGAAGAAGAAAAGAATAAAATTCTTGGAGAGAACGCAAAAAAACTGTTTGGCTTGTAAATTAAAATTTACAAATTTAGATTATTTCTTTTTTTAAAGGTGCTTTTCTAACCAGATGAACATCTCCTGATAAATTTGAGCACGACCTCTTTCATTCCATAATTCATGGAGAAATCCATCATATTCCTTGTATGTCTTATCTTCACTTTTAATTTTGTTAAAAAATTCCTTGGTTTTTCCTTTATCTACTATTTTATCATTTCCAGCTTGCATGATAAAAACAGGGCATAAAAGGTTTGTTGCATTCTTCATAGCAAATTTCATTGAATTATTCATCTCTGCCGCAGATTTAACTGAAATAATCTCTGTTTTTTCTTTATCGGCAATATGTTCCCGTAAGATTTTCAAATCTCCGGTTAACTGATTTTGATTCACAATCCATTCTATAGTTTTAGTTGGTGCCAATTTTGAAAGGGATCCAGAGAATTTTTTGGAGATTTTTTTTCCAACCGATGAATTTTTTAGCAAGCCTAACTCCGGAGAGGATACAACCACTCCTGGTAAAGCAGGATGATTAATTGCAAAAATTAAACTAATTAATCCCCCGAATGAGTGCCCCGTCACAAATATTTTTTTCTTTCCCAAGGCGTTTTTAATTACATCTATAAATAATACAATATCTTTTTGAATATGATCCATATCATCCATATGACCTGGAAAATCCCCAGCATTTCTCCTATGTCCCCTTAAATCGAATGCATAGACAGCATATCCTTTTTCCGTGAAATATTGAGCTAGATATTTTATTCTATCTGAATGAGTGCCCCAATCGTGCATTGCAACTATGCAGGCTTTAATATCTCCCTCTGGTAGCCAATTTTGATAAAATAATTTTTTATTTTCTCGTCCATCAAAATATCCTGTTTCATGTTTCATTACCATCATTTTTAAAACTTAAATTTTGAGCATAATACAAGCTTTATGATTAATAAATAATATCATCGCCTTTATTATCATTATTATTTTTTATAAAACAAATGGTTCATTATGGAAAATTTTTAATTTTTAATTATATTTCATATTAAAATATAGGTTTTCATTTTTTTGTTTTCTAAATTTGGTTTTTTTAATGACAGAAAAAAATTCTGACTGGGACACTATTAGTATTGTAATTATTGGTCGAGGAGGGATGGGAGCTGTCACAGCTTGTGAAATAATCGCAGAGGCGGCGTATTTAAGTGGAAATTTTGCGGACGTTCAAGCCTATCCCACTTTTGGGACAGAAAGAAGGGGCACTCCAGTGCAGGCGTTTGCTAAACTCTCAAGGAATGAAAAGATATGGGATCGCGCGGCTATTGAACACCCCAACATCATTATAGTTTTGGATGAAACTGTTCTCAATCAAACCATTGCAAGCTCATTAGAAAAAAATGGAATTTTTATCATAAATTCTGATAAAGAGCCTAAATTTTTTGCTGAAAAATTCCAATTACCTAAAAGTAACAAAATCATAGTTGCTGATATCAATAAATTGGCTACAGAAAGAGGATTAATCATTGATGGAGCTCCCATGGTTAATACTCCAATATTAGGTCTACTTTCTCGATCTTTAAGAGAACTTAACTTGGAGAATATAAATAAAGTTGTTCAAAAAAGGATGAGTGATGAAATAGCAAAGCTAAACATCGAATTAATCCAAGAAGGATATAATTTAGCAAAAAGTTTATAATTTTAACCATCGAAATTCTTTCTTATATAATTATAATTGAAATCAATATAAAGATTCCATCATATTTATCTCTAAGACTTAGGTAAATCTAAACCTTTCATGTGAATGACTATTCTGAAAAATATTTTCTTTTTATTAGAAAACTGCTTATTATTTTAAATAGGAAGAATTTTATTCTTTAATTTATTAGTTCTTTTAATATTCGAATAGTCTAATTTAGTGAATACTATGACTGATTCAAAAAAAGATTACCAAAAGATATTAGCTTCAGTTCAGAAACCAGTAAAAGGTGAAGCTGGAAAAACTGGAACATGGAGCAATTTTAAACCCAAAATAGACCTCGAGAAATGCATCCCTGCAAAATCTGGAAAAGCTGCTTGTTTTAATTGTTGGCTTTATTGTCCTGAGGCAGTTGTAACCCGAACTATCCCTCCTGAAATAGACTTAGAGTACTGTAAGGGGTGTGGAATCTGTATGGAAGAGTGTCCGGTAAATGCTATAACCATGGTAGAGGTGAAACCTGAGTGACCCAAACTGAAATAAAAAGTAATGAAAAAAATATAAAAATTTTAACAGGAAATCATGCAGCAGCTCACGCTTATATGCAAGCTAGAGTAGGCGTAGTATCTGCATATCCAATAACTCCTCAGAGCCCAGTTGTTGAAAAAATTTCAGAATTCATCAATGAAGGGAAATTGAAGGCTAAATTCTTAATGGTTGAATCTGAACATTCAGCAGCAGCAGCTTGCTGCGCTGCTTCAGCCACAGGTTCTAGAGTTGGTACAGCCACTTCTGCTCATGGTTTATTGCTGATGTATGAAATGTTGCCGTGGGCTGCGGGAACTAGATTACCCATAGTTATAAATTTAGCTACTAGAAGCTGTGGTGCTCCATGGAGTATATGGGATGATCACTCTGACTTCATTGCAGCAAGAGACGTTGGTTGGATCCAGTTTATGTGTGAAGACAATCAAGAGATATATGATACTAATTTCCAAGCTTTTAAAATCGCTGAAGATCCAAGGGTTTATGTACCAACTATCGTCGCGTATGATGGTTATT
Organism: Promethearchaeota archaeon; assembly: GCA_048941265.1. GTDB lineage: Archaea > Asgardarchaeota > Lokiarchaeia > Sigyniarchaeales > SOKP01 > LW40-45. The sequence goes on along the minus strand of JBHLNT010000028.1, from coordinate 20,810 downwards.
TATTATCCCACACATTAATGCCTGTACAATTGGAAAATCAGGAAGATATTGATGATTTCTTACCCCCATTAAAACATCATATTAATCTCTCAGATATTTCTCAAATAAAGGGAGTTGGACCTGTAACTACTCCAAATATTATAAAAAGAGAAGAAGGCACTGCTCCAGGATATTATGAATTTAGATACGCTTTACAAAAAGCTTTAGAAAATTCAATTGATATAATAAAGGATGTACATGATGAGTATGCAGCAAAATTTGGCAGATCTTATGGGAATGGCTTATTTAAGACATATAAAACAGAGGACGCGGACACAATTATTTTTGCTATGGGTTCCGTTTCGGCACAAGCCAGAACAGTGATCGAAAAACTCCGAAATGAAGGGTTGAAAATAGGATTGGTCACCTTAAGATTATTTAGACCCTTCCCTGTGAAGTACTTAAGAGACTTTTTTAAAGGTATAAAGAATATAGTTGTATTCGACAGAGCTATTGGATATGGTTATGAAGGGGTACTATGTTATGAATTAAAAGCAGCACTTTATGGTTTACAAAATCCTCCCTTTATTAAGGGTTTTATTGTAGGTTTAGGTGGAAGAGATGTCAAGGGGGAGCATATTATACAAGGAGTTCATAGGGCCTTAGAATTGTCTAAAAAAGGAGAAATCACTTATGAAACAGAATTTTATGGCTTGAAATTAGATGAATTAGATTTTTTAGATTAAATGAGGTGTAAAAAATGGTAAATGTTATGGATGTTCGAGAAGAGGAATTTATAAATCCGGGAACGAGAATGTGTTCTGGATGTGCAATGGCCTTAATTTATCGAATCGCACTTAAGGCTCTTGGACCAAAGACAATATTGACTGTACCTGCTTCCTGTCTTACTGTTCTTCATGGAATGCAGGGTTTTTGTACCACTAATGTTTCAGTACTTCATACTCCTTTCGCAACCACAGGTGCGGCAGCCTCAGGTATCGTTGCATCTTTAGAAGAAAAAGGATTGGCAGATGAAATTTGCGTTGTAGCTTTCGCAGGGGATGGTGGTACCACCGATATTGGTATCCAAGCACTAAGCGGAGCTGTTGAGAGAGGAACTAATTTTATTTATGCTTGCTATGACAACGAGGCTTATATGAATACTGGGGTTCAAAGGAGTGGATCAACACCTTTAGGAGCTTTTACAGCCACAACTCCTGGCGGAAAGATCAGACCTAAGAAAAATATGCCTAAGATATTAGAAGCTCATGGAATCCCCTACGTCGCAACTGCTAATGGCTCATATCCTCTTGATTTATACGAAAAGTTTCAAAAAGCACGAGATATCAAAGGTGCTAAATATATTCACATTCTCTCTGCCTGTCCTCCAGGATGGGGGTATGATCCGAAAGATTCAATAAAAATAGGAAGATTAGCAAATGAAACAGGTTTTTGGCCCCTCTATGAAATAATCAATGCTGAGTTTATCTTATCAAAAGATAGTAAAAAATACTTAGAACCATCCAAGCGAAAGCCTATTGAAGATTATTTTAAAGCTCAAAAAAGATTTAATAACATCTCTCAAGCCGAAATTGAAGGATACAAGAAATATATTAATGACATGTGGATTGACATCAAGAGGAGAATAGAATCCCAAGAATTACTTGGGATCTGATTTATAAATGCATTTTCCTTTAATTTTTACAAGAATCTTCTTTTTTAAAAAATTTTATAACTTATAAAATAAAAAATTTGAAGTTTAAGAATATTTGAATATTAATGTTAAGGACATATATTTATAACGAAAATAAAAAAGTCTGGCTCGAAGAAGACACCTTATTTTTACATGATCTATGCGCAATTTTAGATGAAGATGAGAATGCTCTTTATGTATGGAATGGTCCAAAGAGTTCCCCTGAACGCCTTGAAAAAGGATATAATTCAATTGAAAGTATTTTATCAAATTATCCAAATGTGGATCTAAAATTAATAAAGCTTAAGGAAATGATTCCACTAAATATTAAAAAGAAAATAGATGAGATGTTAACATCGAGTGAAAGTGATGAAGATGGTTTTCTACAATTTACTCGATTCTCTTCAATTAAGATCTTTTTCATATCATCATTAGTTATAATTGCGTCATCTATGTTATCTCTTTTAAATTTAATGCGGTATACTGATTTATTAAACTGGGGGGGCAATATTGCTTTTAAAGCAGAAAATTTCGAGACTTGGATAAATATATCTAAAATTCTAATTTTGTTAGCTTTATTCTTATTTATAATTAATACTGGAATAGGAATTTTGGAAAATGAACATCAAGTGATCGTATTTTCTGCTGCTGGAATTATAATCTGCATAGGTATAATACTCTATCTCAACCAAGGAATTTATCTCTTTTTGTTTCAAGAACGATCGACTTCATCTTTCTATATTATAGCTCGATCTGATGTGAATTGGTTTATTATTACGATAATATCAGCGGAACTTATTTATATAATTCCAAACACTTATAAGCTAACTATTTTTGTTAAAAAATATCGTCATTATATTTTTTAAGTTTATTTGCCTGCTCTGTTTAATATTTTGAATTCAATTTTTTTAAAGCTCACATTTAGATCAATAAATCTTTTATAGTAACAAAATTACCATTACTTTATTGAAGCTGCAAAACTACTAACTGAACTTGAGAAAGAAGATTTAAGAATCCTCCAGGCAATAGAAATCGGAATGAAGAGATCAGAATTTGTTAAAATCAATGATATCAGATTCTACTCTCGCTATAAGATGGAAGAGACTCTCTATCGCATAAAAAAAGTACATAGATTTGATTTAATTATTCGAGACTCTTCCGGAAGTGAAGTTGGATACACTCTTAATTCTATAGGATATGATTTATTAGCACTTCACACTTTAGTAGAGAAAAATATAATCAGTCTACTGGGGCCCCTATTAGGAAAGGGAAAGGAATCTGATGTATATAGTTGTATGGATGATGATGAAAATATTTATGCTCTAAAAATCTATCGTATTGGCAGAACTAGCTTTAAAAACATCAAAAAATATAGAGATTTAATTGGAGAAAGAGCTCATTTCTCATGGCTTTATGTAAATAGACTAGCGGCTAAAAAAGAATATCAAGCATTAAAAAAGATATATGCTCTTAACATAAGTACTCCTAAACCAATCGCATATAATCGACATATTGTTGTGATGGAATATTTGAGAGGAAAAGAACTATCTTATTATAAGAATATTGATGACCCGCTTTATATTTTTTATAAAATAATTGACCAAGCAAGAATTATTTATCAAAAAGCCCATATGATCCATGGAGATCTTGGTGAATTTAACATAGTTGTGGATGAGATAGGCAATATTTTAATAATAGATTGGATGCAATGGATTCCAAGTGATCATCCAAATGCCCGTAATATTCTAAAAAGGGACATTGAGAATGTGTGCAGCTATTTTCAGAAAAAGTTTAATATTTTTAGTAATGCAGATGAAATTCTATCAACATTTTATCAAAAAAAGAAAAAGAGATTTCGTTTATTTTAAAGCTTTTCCCGTATATAATACGTCTTCAATAGATTCTATATCTATAATTTTCATGTATTTTAATAAAGGTTTTAATAACCCTGTTAGTCTTGCTTTATTCAAATTTTTCCTTAATATTGAAATATATACGTTTGCTCCTTCTCTAGCAACTCTAAAAAATTCTTTTATGCCTTTAAGGACATTCGGCAGGTTTTGTAAAGATGTGAACGAAAATAATAAAGTAACTATATTTTCTCGTAAAGGCAAATTCTCTAAATCAGACAATATTAAATTAAAATATTTAGCTTTTTGATCAAGTTTTGAGTGGAACCTTTTTAGCATATTAATTGAAATGTCTGCACCAACATAATGAAAATCTGCATTCTTAGATGTTTCAATTACACTCCCTATATAGTCAAATAATAGTCCGGTACCACAACCCGCATCTAAAATTAATTGCTCATCAATCGTAATATCCTTTAACATTAAACGATATTTATCCTCTTGAAGCTTGATATACCGTCTATCATAAAATTCTGATGTTTGATTATACTTATTTATAATTTGCTGTTTTTTATTTTTTTTTTTTTCAGGAACCATTTTTATTTTAAAGATTTTTCGATTCAATTTGTATTAAGCTAAGAATTAATTTTTTGTGATCTTTAATTATTCCTTCTCAATAATAAATAATAAAAAGGTTTTAATTTGGACTTTGTTTTTACTAGACTAGAACTTTTTACATTTATAATGATTTTAAATTTATTTTGTTAAAGGTATTTAATCAATATGTCAAAAAATAATTCGCAGCAAAAATCTAAAAATCCATTAAATATACTTCAAAATGCTCAGAAGTCTAAGATCTTGCTAAGATTAAAAGACGGCACAGAATATCAGGGCATGTTGAAGGAAATTGATGCCTATATGAATATGATTTTGGAGGATGCTACTGAAATCATGGATGGCTCTCCTGTGGCAAAATATAATGAGATTTTTATTAGAGGGAATAATCTTTTATTTGTGAAGCCAGACGCAAGTGAGATCTTTTAAAATTAGATAAAGTTATTCATTTTGGTTATTTTATTCTGCCGAAATCTATATTTCTCAAAAAATTTCTCATTTTATAGATCATAAGGAAATGTAAAACAGACAAATAAAGTTAAAATGAATATATCTGTTATTGGCTATGGAACATTCATAACACAAGGCCATTGGAAAGACAAGAAAAATGTGGAAGTTTGCAAAGTTCCTAACTTTATAAGGATTTATCCTAAAGGAAATTGGTATCCATTTGTCTTGCCATTAGAGAATTCCTCTTTTTGGGCTTTAAAGTTTGATGTAAATGAAGAACAATTGAAACAATTAGATTATTATGAAGGAGTGCATACTGGTCTTTTTGAACGGTATAAAACAAAAATTATCTTGAAAAATCACAATTACTCAGAAGCTTTTATCTATGTTCCAACTCAAAAAACCATAACCTCTTTAAATTTAAGTCCTCAAATTGATTTAAATGATAGATGGAAAGAAAAAATTAAAAGAAATTCAGAAATAATGTTGAATTTTCCCGAATTAATGTTATAATAATTCTATATTTTTTGGAATAATATCATTATTTTTTACAATCGCATAACTTGCGGGATTAGGACTAAAATCTCCCCTATAGTTCGCTGAGGAGAATATAGACAACAAGCGATAATTAAAAAACCAAACATACCCCTCTGGAAAACACTCATGTGCTCTAATAACATATTTTAAGTTATTTTCAGCCAGAAATTTATTAAAAACTTCTTGTCCAAAAAATTTAATTCCAGGACCTCTATAACTTCTCATAAAACCTCCTAGGCCTGGCTTTGGGTCGTTCCACATGATCTGAAAAACTCCCGGCGCGATAGAATCTAAAGTTGAGTCATCAATATCTTTAGGTGTTATTCCTTTTAATTTTTTCAAAATATCAAAATCTTCCGGGATTCCCCCATGCAAGCAGAGAATTTCATTATTAATCAGTGAACATATCGGGAGTGCGTCATAAACTGCTAAAATTTCTTTATATGCCTCGAAATTATTAAATTTCTGGGAAAATTCATAATAAAAACCATATGCTTGGTTCATTTCTAATGTTTCATGATTTCCTCTTAAAACGTAGAATCTCTGAGGTTTAAGAATCTTTAAAATTAACACATAAATTAAGCATTCTATTTGTTTTGGTCCACGATCGACTATATCTCCTAAAAAAAGGACTAATTTTGGATTATTTTTATTAATAAGCTCAATTAATTTTAATAATGATTGCAAATTTCCGTGAATATCTCCAATTACATAAAGTTCTTCGGTTTCTCCTAGTTTAAACTCTAATAATAGATTTTCATTCTCAAATAAACTTCTTGCTTCTCTCAATATCTGGACAATATCATCCAAATTTAACTTGGAAATATCTTCTGGTTTTTCAATTAAATCTTGTAATAATGAACCATCAATCATATATATATATAAGAACATCTAAATTAAAAACAAATTATAATCAAATAAGTGAAAAATAGTTATATTTTTATTCTATTTCGATGAAAAATCTCAGTTCCAAAAAAATTTCTGCATTTTTTAAAGATGTTGTGGATGAGTTTGAAAACAAAAAATTGATAGAAAAAGAAAGTGGGCAATATTATGGAATTGTGTATACCCCCAGTCAAATAGCAGAATTTATTGCTTTTAATCTCTTTAAAATCTATTTAAAAGATCTATTAGCAGAAATCGGTTTAAAAGACCATAAATTCCTTCCAAAGGAATTAGATCTTGACAATTTATTATTTATTTTAGAAGAGTATCCTGAAATCAAAAAAATTTTGAAGAAAAGAATAAAAAACATGAAAATTTTGGATCCCGCATGCGGTTCTGGGAGATTTTTGATTTCTGCAGGGAATTTGATCTTAAATATTTACAAATTGTTTGAACCAGATTTAGAAGAATTAGAAATTAAAAAATTCATTATTCAAAACATCTTATATGGCGTAGAATTTGATAAATCAGCTCATAACATTTGTAAAATAAGATTACTTTCATGGTATTTATCAAGTAAAAATGCATTATCCCCTAATATTGACTTTAAATTTAAGACACTTGAAAATTCAAAATTAGATGAGATTATAAATATTTTTAAGATCTCCTTTCATATATATAACTCAGATTTTCTTTTAGAATTCAATTCTAATGAAAAATTTGATATCATCATTGGAAATCCCCCTTATATAGAAAATAAAAAAATAATTGATAACATTTTTAAAAAAAAACTAATAAAGGTATTCAAATCTGCTTATCGGCTTTTTGACCTCTCCATTGTTTTTCTTGAAAAATCCTTTGAATTGTTAAAAGACAATGATGGATACCTTTCTTTTTTGATGACGAATAAATTTCTGGCAGCAGATTATGGGGTAAAAATAAGAAAAATTTTGCTCAGTAATACTGAAATCAAAGAAATAATCAATATATCCTCTATGCCCGTTTTTACTAAAGCTGCGATTTATCCTGTCATTATCTCTTTCAGAAAAAAAAGTTCCAACAAAAAAAATCAATTTTTTATACCAATTTATCAATCTTTGCAGGATTTGGTTAAATATAACAATGTAGATTCAAAAAATATAAGTCAAAATTGCATAAACAATCTTCCGGCAAATGTTATACCCATAACCGGTAATATTGAAGCAATTCGATATATTTTCTCGAATTTTAAACCTATGCCTAAGGTTTTCAATGATTTGAAAATAATATATAGACCATATGGATTCTTAAAATATAGTAAATTTTTTGATAATATTAGTGAACGGAAACAGTCTGAGAAAGACCTCCTTCTACTGGGCACTGGAAATGTGGGGAAATATCATATTAAAACTAATAAAAGAATAAAAATAGCTAAGAGAGATATTCAAATTTCTTACTTTAATTATCATTCAGACTTTAAAGATATTTGGAGTGACCTCAGCAGTGAAAAACTAATTTTTAGAGAAATAGCAAAAGATCTTACATGTGTTTATGATTCAGGATTATTTACCAACATTACAGGCCTCTATTTTATTAGAATTCCGTCATTTGCTACAAATGAGCTTTTTTGTCTTTTAACTCTACTAAACTCGAAATTAATCGATTCCATTTTTAAGACCCTATTTGGAACACTGCATATGTCCGGTAAATATTTAAGATTCAACGGAAGTTTCATCAAAAGACTGCCGATGCCGGACAATTTACCTAAATCTCTCTCTTATCTGGGAAAAATTAACCAATTTTTATCCCAAATTCTAAATGAGCAAAATAATTTATTTATCAATTCTTCAGAAATTGCCACATATCATCAATTTTTTCTAAATTTATCTGATTCCTTAGTATACTTTTTATATTTTAAGAAAAAATTTGGAAAAACTTATGAAAATCTATTAGAGTTATTAACTCAAAATAATTTCCCGGATTTAGAAGTTAAATTTCTAAACCCCCAATCTTTTCTGCCTAAATTTAAAAGGTATTCGAAAGAAGAATTACACCTAAATTTACTTTCAATTAAGAATTCATACGAATCATTAATTGATAATAAAACACTTATTAATGAAATGAATGGATTAGATAATCAGGATTTCCATCTGTGAATTATGGCTTCTTATATTCTGCATGAAAATTTATATAATGATAAAAGAATTATATTAATTATATAAAAATATTAAGATTATATTAAATTTATCATGCCAGAATCTAAAAATGAGTCCAATAAGAAACCAAAACTTAAAAATAAATATGTAAGAAGTGTAATTAAGCTTGGTAATTCAAAAGCTATAACGTTTCCTCAAGATTGGACTATAAGCGCAGATTTAGACGAAAAATCTGAAGTATCTCTTTATCCCCTCGACGAAAAAACGATTATAATCCGGGCGTTTGATAAAGAGAAATCAAAAACAATCTTTAGAATTGACGCTAATATTTGGTCCATTAATTTAGTTAAACAAGGAGTTATTAGTGCCTTTAAATTGAATATCGATGAGATTTACATCAAATATAACGATAACAATCAAGAAGAAGAGGTTAATAAACTATTAATTGAATTACGAAGTGAAATTATTGGGATTGATTTTAAAAATATTCCGGAGAATTCGGAATTCTTTGTAAATTTCTTACTTGATACCTCCAAAACAGCATTACCAGAAGTTTTATCAGATTTATCTAATGTATTTACCACAGTAATAAAAAATATTATCGAGGGGAATATTAGAAAGGATAATCAATTTATCTTGGATGAAATTGACAGAAAATATAGTCTAGGTAGGAGAATTCTCATTACCGGTTTGGCGGATTATCCCATATCTAAAGGATATAAAAATTTTCCCATTATTAGGTTTCTTGGAGATAGAGTTATTCTTTTGTATATAAGAGACTTCATTAACGAAGCTTTAACCTTACAGTTTATTTCAAACACAGTAATCAAAAAATACACCGAATTATTGACAAGAATTCCCCAATTACTTAATGAAATCATCAAGAACTACGATAATATCAATCTTGATTCAATATCAGGATTTCAAGAATATCTTATTAGACTGAGAGAGATGTTAAAAGATATTAAATTAAATGAATCAAATATAGAAGAACAACAAGTCTTAAATATCATTCGATATTTCCTAAATAGTTTTAACAATTTCTTTGATATTGGAATTACTAGATTAATAGAAACAGAGATTGGAATGAATTAAATATAAAGTCTTTACCTCTCAAATATTTTTACCACTCTACGAAATGAGATATTAAATGGCAATTCTCCTGACATTTGAGGAGTTTATATAATTTTTCTTAGAGACATTATCACTTTAAATAAAATCTTTAAATTTTTAGTTTATTCACATTAACTTACTAATTTTCAAAAAATTGAGGAATTTAAATATGCTTGTTCTAAATGATTTCTGCATATCACAAATTTAAAGTAATAAAATTTACTATTCGAGATGATATACTAATGCAATTGAATAAAAAAGTATTAGTTGCTCTTGCGATCTTGTTAACATTGTCCTACGGTCTTTCCATGGCGAGTATGGGAGTATCAATCCCTGGTTGTGGAGAAGGATCACCTTAAATCAGAAAAAACATTCAAAAGCAAAGCATCTTATATTTTTTTCATATTTTTTTGTCGTAATTTTGCCTTAATATAATATACTGATCTTTCTAAAGAATATTTATATGGAAAATTTTTGAATATCATTCATTTAACTAAAATTTAGGGTATTAAAAAAAACATAAAACCTAAATTTTAAGATAAATTTTAAAATACAAACTAATTTTAAATTCTATATCCAATTAATGAAGTAAGTGAGAATATAAGTGGCTAAAAAGAAAAAAGTGCAGGTTGAACCTGAAGAGGATGAAGTTCCCGAGGGAAAAACGGATGAAGAAGGAGATGATATAATCGATTTATACGATGAAAAGGATGATTTGGAAGAAGATGTTGAATATGATCTCAGCAAAATTGAAGATGAAATGCTTGCAGATGAGACAGAAGACGAGGAATTTGGATATGAAGTAAGTGAAGTCGAAAAGATGTTAAGAAAGATGAAATGTGAACCTTGTCCTGGTTCAGACAGTAAACCTCAATGTAAAGTAAGAGATGATTTCGGGTGTCCCCCTGGAAAAGAATCGAAGAAGAAGCCATGGACTGAAGCAGAAAGAAGGGCATCCGGAAAACCAAAGAAAAAGAAGTAGTTATTACAGCCCTTCAGCGATTTTAATTTCTTTTTTCATTAATTTAAACATTCCATATTTTTTTATTCAATTTCTTTTGATAAAATAGCATTCCTTAATTCTTTCATATCCTCAAGTTTTCCAAATTTGATTTGATGGATTTTTTTATCTAAAGCTCTCAAGTTATAGTGAACGATACGTCGCCATTTGATATAAGATAATAATGTTCGATAAAATCTAATCGGGTGAAAAGTAAAATTCCATCCTCTATATTTCGTACTTCGATAAAGCAAGCTTAATTTATGGACCCACCCGCCTCCATAATAATTGATATAAAAAAAAGCTAAGAACAATAAGTTTTTTAAAGCATTAGAACTGAGGTTAGGCGTTTTTATGACCGGATTTAGCCAATTGTATTTGGAATAATCTTCCGTTAATAAAAGATTTTTTTCTTTAATTTCATTATAAAATCCAGTTGAGGGGAAAGGAGTCAACAGAGTAAAACTTGGCAAATCTAAATTTAATTCCCTGGTTCTTTTAATTGTAATAAAGACATCTTCAATTGCATCTTCAAGATTAGCACCTATAATCACATTTCCCATAACTAAAATTCCGCTTTCATGCAGGACTTGTATTCCTTTTTTGATATTTTCTAATTTGCATCCTTTATCAATTATCTTTAAGGTTTCATCATCAGTTGCTTCTACGCCTACCAAAACAAGCCAAAATCCAGCCAGACCCATTAATTTAGTTATTTTTGGATATCTTGCCATCGAATCCAGTCTCCCTTGAAAGAAAAAACGAAGATTTTTCTTTATTTTTCCTAATCTTTTGCCTCTAATAATTTCAATAGATAACTTTCCAACTCGTTTCATATTAACTAGAATATTATCATCCACAAAAAATACATCTGTAATTTTCTTATTTTTTGAAATAATTTCTAATTCCTTAATGATATTTTCTACGGATCTAGCTCTCCAACTACGTTTATAGACTACATGTGTACTACAGAATCGGCAACCTTGCGGGCATCCACGAGAGGTTTCTATTGCATCACAATCCATATTAAATATCTTATAATTGTAATTTTTCACTAGATGTCGTGAAGGGAATTTTAAATTGTCTAAATTTTTAAGAAATGGTCTGTCTGGATTATGGATGATTTGCCCGTTTTTTTTATAAGATAAACCATTTATATTTTCTGGAGAACCTTTTTCTATTAATTCTCTAAATGTGAATTCTCCTTCCCCTCTTACTAAAATATCGATCCATGGAGAAGATAAGGTTCGCTCAACCGCTAATGTAGGGTGCCAGCCTCCGATTACTGTTGTAGAACCATATTGTTTAGCTATCTTTGCATACATTAATACAGTATCAATTGCACTCGTGACTGGGACGGTTAAACCAACTAAATCGGGCTTAAATTCTTCAATTTTCTCTTTTGTTTCTTTTAAACTTAGATTCGCCGCTTTCGTATCTAATATCATAACATCAACTAATTCTTCCACATAAGTAGCTATGTACTCTAAAGCCAAGGGCGGAAAAGCTGAGTCATAGAAATCATAACCAGTTGTTTTATAATTTGCCACTAATAACAAAATTTTATTCCATTTCATAGCTAAATATTCCAGTTGAAATTGAGTTAATACGATTATTTGATTTTTTCTAAAGACTTTAATTCCTTTTAAAATTTTATTTTTTTGTTTAGAAAATTATTCATCTCCATTAATATAATTTTAGTATGTGATGAAAAGAATTGCTCACCAAAACCCATAAGCGTATCATTGTCATTATAATCGCGTTCCTAGTGAGCGCATTCATATGGTATGTAAATGCTTCTTGGGGTAATAATTTGCGGATATTAATCATTGCTTCTGTTCTCACCTTTTTGACGGTGTATGCCCCTTTTGAAATATATTTTACTTTCAGGGATATTTGGTTTGACCGATGGGATATCCTTTATCTTAAAAATCTCGAAACTTCAAAAGTAAAAATCAATGTGGATGGAGGTTTTTTATATGCTAATTTAATAACGTCAAAGGACAATGAGGCCGTCAATTCTAAGAATACAATAATTGTTGTAAGTGCCGGTTTTTCTGATAAGAAAGAAACCCTCCAATATTACTATTATCCATTAGCTTTTCAAGGATATGTGATTTTAGCTTATGATGCGAGGGGAATTGGGGAATCTAAAAAAACAGGTTATAGGACAGATTTTCTAAAGAGATTAGAAGATTTTAATTCAATTATCAAATGGATTAATGGCACTGAAGATCTAAAACATTTTACGATCTATGCACTTGGAATGAGTATCGGTGCTATAACTGTCTTATGTGCGGGATTTCCAAATGAAAATATTAAAAAAATTGTTGCCATCTCATCCATGTCTCACTATAAAAAAAGCATATCAGCAGCTAATATCATTGTGAAATTCAGTTATCACATGAAAGGGGTTAATTTATTTCCAGATGATGATTTAAACCAAAATTTTTCGCCTTCTATTGTTATTGAAAGACTTAAGAATACTCTTTCCCCAAAGGAATGGAAAATTTTTTCAGACAAAATCTTACTAATTCATGCTAAAAATGATAAAATCATTCCTTTCATTAATTTTGAGGAAAATAATTCGATTTTGAATCTCTCGGATGAAAAACAATTAATCTTAAGAAAAGGGGGGCACATGCAAAAGAAAAATGAATTAGCTTTAGTTGGTGCTACTCTTAGATTTTTTAATTTGTAATTAAAATAATTTAATCATTTCTATTATGCTCTCAACTATCAATTCGAGACTTATATTAATGCTTCTTAGTTTTTCTTCATAATAGTGCGATTTAGTCTTAGATTTTTCTATCTCATCGAATATATTGAAGAATTGTTTATGGCATTCAATTTCCAAAGCATAGACATTTGGCCGTGTTGTGGCGTCATTCATTAACACAATACATCCATGATATACATGTTGATGGCTAATAGAGGGATAATAAGTTTCCCATAATATATTCCGGTTTTTTAATTTATTATATACTATATTTGCTAGTTTTTGGCAATAATTTTTACTCTTTTCGCTATAACAAAAGTAGAACGGAAGTTTGTCAGCATTATTAGAAATATAATCTACAAGTTTTTCATATACCGTATCTAATTGTTTTATCGATAATTGGATATGTGCATGATTGAGATTGCGCCCACACTTCTTAAATAAGGGTTCACGATAATTAGAGATGTTATAAATTTTTAGCACGTTTAAAATGATGATATCTTTATACACGTGGTCAAATTTGTAAGTAATTGACTCCCTATGTAAATTCGCAGCTAAATCATTAAGATCTCTTCGAAGCAAAGAGGTTTCATGAAAATCTAAAATATAAATTGAGATTTCTTCTCTTTGCCAGTAGGGTTCCAGGATTTTCTTGACAATTTTGGCATGCTCTGGTATTGGAAATTCATTATGGTCATCATTAAATTGTTCATATTCGGGAGCAAAAGTACGACGCCAATATCGGTTGAGATTTGTCCCATTTTTCAAATAGTATCCCGATTTATTGTCTTTTCTGGGATTTAGAAAGCCATAAGGATTCATCAATGGAAGAAAGATTAACATTTGGTGGTTATCTAAAATCTCTTTTATATCGATTTTCTGCTTCTGAACAAGATTCAAAAATTCTATGATACCAAAAAGTCCGTTATATTCGTTGTGCTGGGCTCCTACGAATACTTTAAGAAACTTAATTTCTCTCGGTTCATAACTTTTTGTAATTGAAACTACCGGGATAGAACCCTCGGAAGTTTTAAATAGTTCATATTTAAAAAGTTCTAAATCGCCAAATTCCTTTAATTTATGAAGAATTTTATCAAATAAAATTTCTCGTTTTTCTAAATCCAATAAATTTTTTAATGTTTCGAGCTCCATATAGCTCAAGATTATCCGATAATTTTATCCCAACTTGAGAAATTCATAATTTTTTGATAATTTTTAGCCATGCTTGCAAACATTACACATCCAATACAGAACATATTGACATAGTCATCAAAAGTTAAATTTAGAAGTTTGCCTATTTCTTCTGAAATGCCACGTCCGCGTTTTATATCGATGAATCCATCATAACCTGACAAATTTACTACAAATTCTTGCTTGTCCAAACTCCCTGAATAATTCTCCCTAGCAATCCTGGCTAATCCTCCTATGGGTATAACTATTCCTTCTTTCTGAGCCATATAAATTCTAAGATCGAAAGTATGTTTACCTTTTTTATCCCAAGGAGGTGTTATGAGTGAGAAGTCTGCCATTTCCTGGATGGTATAAGGGAAGGGATTTCTATTTTTCATGAATTTCGCAAAGAATTCATTTTTACTTTCTTCTATAAGTTTCTTAATCTTAGAGGGATCTTCTTCAGGTGATATCGGAATAACTCCAGCTCCTCCTGATCCTCCATCCGGTTTAATGATGAATGGTCTTTTAAATTTAGTAATAACCTGATGAATTTTCTCCACTAATTCTTTCTCATCATAAGCTTTGGTGAAAAGAAGATATTTAAGATTATATTTTTCCAATAGATCTTTTGCATAATAACTAGCCAAATAAGTTAATGACTTATCATCTGTGATTCTAAAGACTGGATTAATGATAATCGTGTGAACTTGACGAAAATTTTCCCTTATTAACTTCGCAAATTCCTCATCTTGCAACCGCCTTGCAATTCCATCACCTATTAATACGCTTATTTTTTGCTGGTGAATTGTTACCCAATTCTCCGAAAAAGTAAGAACTGTAGATAATTGCTTATAATCTGCTATGAGAAACGCGATATCTCCGTTGAGCTCTTGATTGAAATTCTTTATATCAAATATCTCTACTATGAAATTTCTTTTTTGTAATTTTTTTCTAAAATAATCAACCATTATGACTTTTTCATGAATTAATCCATCATTGATGGGAACTCCAACTAAAATTAAAACCTTATTATCCCCCCGACTATTGCGTTTAATCGCTTGATCAATTGCCTCAAAATACCCGTCGTATATTATTTCCTGTTGCTTTTCTGTTATGGAGGAAAGACCTCTATTTGACCCACCGTTAGTCTCCAAAAGAAAGAATTTTTTTCCCTCAAGCTCATCGCACACCATAAAATCGATGCTACCCGCATAAAATAAGTCTGGTTGAGGTAAATAATTGTCTTTATATTTTTCCATAATCTCTAATGATTTCTGTCTTATTTTATCCACGAAAGCATCATCTGTCGAATCTTTAATAGGAGCAGTGGAAAATAAGTCCATTCCAAATGATTCTCCTAGTTTGATTAATTCCGATTCTGAATATGAAATTTCATTTGACATCAATGCAATAAATTTAGAAAGTCCATCCTTATCCATACTAATCATTAAATATTAATTAAAGCGTTAAATTAAATCTATTTTATGCACATTAATAATTTTTGCTTAATAAAATGAAAATCTAAAGAGAAGCAAGAACTTTA
The DNA here is from genome assembly GCA_048941265.1 of Promethearchaeota archaeon. GTDB lineage: Archaea > Asgardarchaeota > Lokiarchaeia > Sigyniarchaeales > SOKP01 > LW40-45. The sequence continues at coordinate 5,118 of JBHLNT010000028.1, read as the reverse complement.
AAGTAAAAAAAAAAAAGGAGAATTGTAAAGATAATTTTATTCCTTTTTACTCTTAGGACTTATATAACCAAAATACGCGAAAAAGATTGCTACTATAGCGAAACTCCAACCTAAGAAATAAAAGAATGTATAACCAATGATATCCAAGATGATCATTAGAATGCGATCGATAACCTGACAAACGAAAATAAGTATTATGGAAAGTGCCATTAAGAATAAGGAGATAAAACCTTTTTTAAAGGACGAATCATCCACAGCTTTGTAAGCTTCAAGACAACTTCTCATAAGTGGGATCATGACCAAGCATATATATATCAGAATTAATACAAATGTCAGAAGATCTAGGATATAGTTTCCCTTTATATATACAATTAACATATAAAGAATAGATCCACCGGCGTAACCGTAGATAACGTAGTTGTAGATTTTATAAGAAGTACTATCTTCTGCCTCAAAAAGGTTTATTTTTAGAATGTGATTATATAAGAGAGCAATAACAGTAAATATCATTGTAAAACGGAAGCTGACAATTCTAAGTAAAAACCAAGATTCCACAGTCATAGGATCGGGAACTGAAGGATCTACTAAATATTCAAGACCGGAATACAGACGTAATACTTTTGAGAGCCATGAAAAAATGAGAGCAACTACGAAATTTAAAAAAATAATAAATAAATACAGCGTTAATTTATGACGCCTTTCAAGGTATTTCCTGAAAACGAGGCTTAAAAAAATTGAGGCAATGATGATTATGACGAGTTCATATACCATTCCTATAAACATTAGATTTACCATATAAACTTAGAAAGGCTTTAAATATTTAAACTTTCTTTATTTCTGGTAAAAGAAACTCATATTGTTCCTTTCCTTTCCCTTTTAAATTGGGATGAATAAACAAGTGAAAAAATTACAAATAGAGGTATCCTTGATGATTTCCTTTCGTTGAAAGTCTAAGACTTCCGAGAAGAATTTTTTTAACCCTGATTTGATCTTTATATGATAAATCTGAAAATATTAAGACATAATCTTTCTCTCTACTTACTACAAAAAGAAGCCCTAATTTGATCATATTTGAGTTTTCATCAAGCAAAGAAATAATGACATAATGATAAGGAAGCGTAATTAAATCTTCAATTTCGATGATTTTTTCAACTGATTGCTTAGTATCGGGATTATAATCCATTTTGACAAATTGGATATCGTTCTGTGATATGGGAATAGTAATTTTTCTATAACTTTCTAAAATCTTTGCAAATTGACTTTGTCTTAAAAATCTTCGCTCATCTTTAGTTTTATCATAAAAAAATTGATTATTTTCTTTAAGTAGATGTAATTTTCTATCTTTTCGTGTTTTTTTCGCATGTTCTTCTAATACTTTCATTTCTTCTACAGTTTCATCATGGAAAATTATAATCACATCAGGATCTACTGTTTCTATGAAAAATGTTTTGTAAATAATTCCTGCCTCAGTTTTTATCCATCCATCTGTATCAATCAATATAAAATCTGTATTTTTATGGCTTTTTATATACTTATCAATCAAGTTCCTACAGGCTTGTGAAACGATAAACTTATAATTCCCTTTTGGGAAAGTAGCTCCTATAAATACTGTATCTTCAGGATGAATATCTTCGCTTGATATTACAAAATCCTCCAGTTCTCCAATTGAAATTGTGGTAGGAAGATACATAATCTGTTGACCAAGATCTGAATCTAAATATCCCCCTTTGAATCCTTCTCTAAGAAAATTATTTGCTAAATACTTAATTATCGTTGTTTTACCACTACTAATACCTAATACCATAATTTTTATTGGTTGCCCTTTTCCCTCATTATTCCTTAATACTTTCATTAAGGAATCTTTAATATCGATCCACGAATCTGGAATGGAGTTTTCTTCAATTATCTTTAGATTTTCCTCGGTATTAGTATAAATTTCTAACTTTGATTTTTCTAACGCAAATAATGGCAGGGTATTTGCACTCGGAATAATTATTACGTTTCCACCTGAAAGATTGGTAATATCTGAGGAATCACCCTTCTCATCTGGAAATATCAATTTTCCTAGAACTTCTAACTTTCCTTTCAATAAAGTGACTCTTGTTGGGCCTCTAACGATTAATGTATTTCCCTTTTCTATTTCCTTAATCATATTACACTCAATTTATGTTATGTGAAAATCATTTTAAAATTATATATTTAATTCATATACCCGAAATAGTTCATGAAATCCTAATTTCATAAATAATAAAATAGCTGCTTCATCTAAATTTGTTTTTAGAGACAGTCTAACAGATGATATATGGTTTTTTTTGAAATAATCTACGATATATCGCATTAAATTTTCTCCAATACCAGTTCTCCTTTTTTCTTCTTTCACAATCAAATTAGAAATATATCCAAATCGAACACCATTGTCAGGATTTCTAATAGAGCATTGTGCCATCCCTATAACTTGGTTTGTATCTTTATCAAAAGCAACTATTACTTCTGAGTGATCTTTTCTCATATGATTTTCTAAGCTAGTCCTCCACCTCTCCTCATCAAATTCCTGATCCCTCATTTTGCATAATTTTTTCATCAAAGAGGTGATTTCATCAATATCATGCTCAGAAAAATCTCTTATTATCATTATATAAAAGTTTTAAAAATTTAAACCATCAAAAGTATATTTAATTTTAGTAATTAAGTAATTAATAAATATTTTAATTTTTAAGAGTTCCATATCGTTTAAGGGGTAAATTTTACTTTAATTTTTCATAACAGGGGATACAAAGTTTTTTACCCTTAAATTCTTTAATGCGTGTGCTCATTGTAGGATCTCCACAGCTTTCGCAAATTATGGATTCATGAATTTGAGCGAATTGAGGAGGATCAAATTCAACTTCTTCGATGTTAAAAATATCTTCGGGATTTGCATTAAGAAGCTTTTGGATTCTCTCTTCCCGGGGTAAATCTCTATCTCCAAAACTAAGATTCTTAAGAGATAGCTTCACTGCCTTTTTATTATCTCTATTATAAAAAGTAAAATTATTTTTACCATAATCACGATAAACTAAATTTCCTTTGCCAAAGGTAGTCCCCAATAAGGCCTGAACCGCATCTACACTGCAATTATCATTCTCCACCACAGCAACCAACTCTTCATCTATACTAAAATCATTGCCATGGTCTAGTATATATTTTGAAACTAATACCCCTATAGCAAGACCAGGACAAGAATGTCCATGAAATTTTACTGCTTGCTCCATTAAAGATTTTGCTTCCAAAGCAATCATCACTATTATGTACTTTAATTAAATTAATTCATTAGACAATTTAAATAATCTTCTCATAATTTATTTAAATAATAAGATTTTTATTTATTCTCGGGTATCATACGGTAGATATTGAAGATCTCGAAAAGAAGTTTGATATAAAAAAAACTATAATATAAATTAGTAATAATTATTCTTTTTTCATTTTCTCTTTTGCTTTTTCTCCAAGAGCTCTTGCTTTTCTTCCAATGCTTTTAAATTGTTCGGGTTTGTATCTATAAAAAATATAAATCCCTATCGCAATCCCTACAATCAAAGCAAACCCAATAAAAGCTATTAATACTGTATTATCTTCTTCTTTTTCCTCATCATCATCGTCATCATCACCTGAATAGATGCTAGGGGGCGTTAGTATTATGCGTTGGGCATAGATATCATTATTTGTACCTCTATGGTCATACCAAGTAATAGTAACTCTTCTTTGTCCGTCATAACAAATTCTCGGATCTTCCTGATCATCGAGCTCATTACAAATAATCGAACCATTTGCAATCCAATTACGAGTTCCCCTCGAAGTTATCCTTTGGGCGTAAATATCTATACCTTTTGTTGAACTATCCCTATAATCTTCCCATGTGATAATCGCGCCTCCTAATCCATCTTCACAGATCTGTATAGAATATTGGTCTTCAAATTCATTACATACAATAACACCATTCGTTACCCAAACAACATATCCTCCAGAAATAATTTTTTGAGCATAAACATCTTTATCACTGATTGAATAATCTCTGGCATCTTCCCAAGTGATAATTGCTCCTCCTGAACCGTCTGAGCAAATTTGTGGTGCTTCTTGTATGTCAGTTGCATTACATATAACAGAGCCGTTTGTAGTCCACAATGATGATTCATCTGAATTTATTCTTTGTGCATAGATGTCCCAATTTGCTCCTCTTTTATCGGTCCATGTAATAATCGCTCCTCCGGAGCCATCACAACAAATTTGAGGATCACTTTGATCATTTGTTGCATTACATATAGCGGTGCCGTTTTTTGTCCAGAGAATATTTCCATCTAAATCAATCATCTGGGCATAGATATCATCTTCTCCAGTCCGCCCATCTTGCCACGTTATAATCGCATCTCCAAATCCATTATAGCAGAGTTTTTCATTCCATTGACTAGCAGTGGCATTACATATTACTGTATCATTAATTCCCCATAATTTAACTCCATTTGAATTGAGTCTCTGAGCGTATATATCAAGATTCCCATCTCTCCAATCTTGCCATGCGATAATAGCACCTTCATTTCCGTCAGAGCAGATTTGTGGTTCCTCTTGATTACCAGTAAAATTACAAACAGAAATACCGTTCTTCTTCCACATTACTGTTCCATTTGATGCAATTCTCTGAGCCGTAATATTATAATCACCCTCTGTATCTGTCCAAACAATAATAGCGCCTCCATCCCCATCCGAGCAAATCTGGGGTTCGTATTGTTCACCCGTTTTATTATTAATCATGGTACCGTTAGGAATCCATATATTTTTTCCATTCGAGGCAACCTTTTGAGAGTAAATATCTGGTTGGATGCCTTCTCTATTATCATGCCATGTAATAATTACGCTCCCGTCGCTGTTGCAAATAAGTTCGGGACTAAATTGATCGTATTTAGCATTACAAACTAAGGTTCCATTATTCTCCCAGGCAATGTAATCCGATAAATTTGGTACGTCTCTGTTAATGCTCATGGGACTGTCGTTTTTAATATTTGTTATGGACGTATAATTTAAGGAAGAACAGCCTATAACAAGAATTAAGAGAGATAGAATTAATATCTGCTTTAATTTTAACAATCC
>JBHLNT010000179.1:0-8558 GCA_048941265.1 Promethearchaeota archaeon | reverse complement strand
TCTCATCTTATTCTCTTATTCTTTCAATAGAGACTTTTGATATTGATCTGTTATGGCATAAAGATATTTTTCAGAATTTTTTACTAAGTTTTCAAATATCTCCATATTTTCCATGGTTTTATTCCCAAATTCAATGTCCTTCAAGGTTCCTAATTTTAATATTAGATGGAATGGAATGGATGTGATTTCATGGTTATTAAAGAATTCTTTATAACTTAATGAAACATCAATAATATCTAACATTTTTACAAATATTTTTCCTATATTTGTTATCTGGTATTTATTGTGTATATTCTTAAAAACAAGGCTTTTTTCTTTTAAACGCTTTAAATGACGAGATATTTCGGATCCTGGAATTTCAAATTGCTTTTGTAAATCACTGTGCCTTTTAGCCCCGTGATATAAACCTTTAAGTAAATTATATCTTTCTTTATGGGAAAATTCAAATAAAAGATCATTTAGATTCAAAGAAATTCCTCTTTTCAAACTTTATTGATTTAATATTTAATATTTATGTTCAAATAAAAATTTAAATTGATTTAAATAATTTAGAAAAAATTAAATTTAATTTAAATTTGATTAAATCAGTTATAGGGTTGATTTTTTAACTTTCTTGGGATCTTAGATTAATAGAACATATTTAAATAAGTAAACTATTCAAGTTTTAACTGAAATCTAATTTGAATAAAAATTTAAAACTCAAATTATGAAAAATTTGGTGAATGAATATGTATGAAGAATTAGAATTACGAGCGTTAAAGTTGCTAGCAAAAAATTTTGAATATAATCAAGCTTTGCATATGGAAGCTGATTTAATGGCAGAATTACTAGGTGTAAAGAAAAAGGAAGTTCAACCAGTACTTAAATCTTTAGCAGATGCAAATCTAGTTAATCTCTATATAGAAGGGGATAAAGTTAAACTAGCTAAAATTTCATGGCAAGGATTAAATGAAATTGGAGAGGTAAATTTAAAGTTTGGTATGGGTAAGGATGCATATAAAGATTATAATGCGGAGGGATATCGATAATGCCTTTTGATTATATGCCTTGGTGGGATAAAGAAACTAAAGAATTTGCAGATGAGGTAGAAAATTTCTGTGATATTGAATTAGTTCCACGAACAACTAAACTCTTAGAACAAAATAAAGATCCAATGGAAATTCAGTGGAGCGCTTCTAAGTTGTGTGTAGAGCGAGGTTTTCATCCATTAATGGTTTTAGCAGAAGAGAAATATGGTGGACGAGACAAAGGATATGCTGGATATACGATCCTTAATGAAGAGATCGGAAGATCAAATTTGAATGTAAATCCTTTATTAACCAGTGTTTTTGGAGCTGGACCTCTACATCTATTTGGCACAGAAGCGCAGAAAGAAAAGTTTTTAATACCTATTGTAAAAGGTGAAAAGTGGGCTTCAATTACTGTTACTGAACCTGATGTTGGTAATGATGCTGCTGGAGTTCAACTCCATGCTGAAAAAGATGGGGATGAATGGGTTTTGAATGGCTGGAAACGTTTTATTACCTTAGGAGCAATTTCTGATTATCATATGCTTTATGCGAATACTGATCCCGAAATGAAGAGAATATATAGACATCTTACCGCATTTCTAGTCCCAACAGACATTCCAGGAATAACAATAGAAAAAATAAATGATTTAATTGGAGATGTTGAAATGGCCAATTCAGTTATTCGTTATCGCGATGTACGCGTGCCAGAAAGCCATATGATATTGGATCCTGGTGATGGATGGACCGTAATGACAAGCGCACTCAATATTGAAAGACTGGGAATAGCCAGTGTAGTAGGGTCATCAAAAAACCTTATAGAAACTGCTAGAGCCTATGGGCGTAGAAGAGTTCAATTTGGTTCTCCTATATCTCGCTATAATGGAGTACAACTAAGAATGGCTAACATAAGTATGAAAATGCATCTAATAAGAGTATATATCTATTATTTAGCACACTTACTTGATACAGGAGAAGCTGATATGTTTACATTTGCTTTAAAATCATCTACAGCAAAGGTTTTTGGAACTCAATCATTAACTGAAATGGCACTTGATGCGCTTTATATCGTAGGTGGGGATGCATATTTACAAGAAACCGGAATTGGTGGAATATTAAAAAATGCTGCTTTAATGCAGATTGCTGGGGGTTCAAATGACATTTTAAAACTTTTTATTGGAAGACAAGAATTTAAACAAGACGTTGATGAGCGTATGTTAACTCCATCAGTAAGAGGGCCAACAAAAGAAGAAGTGGATAAATTATAAGGAGGTAAATTAATATGACAAGTTATAAAGAAATTAAGTTTGAAATAAAAGATGAGATTGGAATAATTACTATCGACAGACCAGAAAGAAGGAATGCCTTGTGTAGGGATGTTTGGGCAAGTATAGGACAAGTTTTATCAGATACTTGGGATGATATAAATGTAAGAGTATTAATCTTAACAGGAAATGATGAAGAATATAAAGGTGGACGAGCTTTTTCAGCAGGGTTAGATATTAAGGAAATGTCTTCAACAGGATTTAAGAATCTTGGAGATTTTCTTGGAATCTTGCTTGATCCTTGTGAATTAATGGCACGATATCCAAAACCGATTATAGCTGCTATAAATGGTTATGCTTATGCGGGAGGACTTGAACTTACATTATGGTGTGATTGTGCAATTGCAGCAGATGATGCAGTAATGGGATTTTGGGAAAATAGAAGAGGTTTAGCGAGTGGAGTAGCATTTCTATTACTTCCTGAATTGATTGGAATGCGTCATACTAAAGAACTTCTATTAACTGGTAAAATTATTTCAGCTGATGAAGCAAATCGTATGGGCTTAGTTAACAAAGTTGTTCCGCATGACTATTTAATGAATGCCGTGATGGAGATGGCACAAAACATGAAAAAAGTGGCACCATTAAGCCATAAATGGACTAAGAAATGGTTTCAACAAGGATATCACTATACACGAACGAGAGCAATTGGTAGTTTATGGGAACCTTTCCAAGAACTATTTCATAGCGAGGATGTTATTGAAGGTTTTACTTCTTTCATGGAGGGAAATAGAGAACCAAAATGGAAGGGAAAATAAATAATTTTTTTTGAATTAAAATAAAAATTAATAAAATAAAAAGGATGTGAGATTTAAAAAATGACTGATGAAGATTTAATTGCAGGAATTAAAAAAATGGTCAGCAAATTAGATGAACCTGCATATGCTGAAAGATTCCAGGACTTCGATAAAACTCTGCAATTTAATTTTACAGATACAAATAATTATTATCTGGTATTCAAGGATGCTAAATGCGAAATTAATGAAGGTGATATTGATGATCCTGATATTACCATAACAACACAAAGTGAAGTTATTATTGATATAATGGACGGAGAACTGAGCCCAACAAAAGCATTTATGGGTGGAAAACTTAAAGCTAAGGGGCCTATGAAGACCATGCTAAAGTTACAAATGTTAATGAAATAAATATTTTGTTTCATAACACAATTTTTTTTTATTTAATAATTAATTAAAATGAATGGGATTATGAAATGGAGTTCAAATATCTTTTGTTTGAAGTTAAAAACAAAGTTGCAATAATTACATTTAATCGAGAAAGCAAATTAAATGCCATAAATGGCAAAATGTTTGATGAAATATATGAAGCTTTGGATGAAGTTGCTCATAATAAAGAAATTAGAGCAACAATTATTACTGGAAGAGGTCGTGCTTTTTCAACAGGAGGTGACTTTAATCAAGCGAGTCAAGGGATGGCCGGAGATGTAGATAGTGTAGAGGATGGAGGAAAAATGCAGTCAGGAGAATTAGAAATTGATGTTTCCCAAAAAAGAATAGTACTCAAATTACAAAGAACACCTAAACCAATAATTGCAGCTATAAATGGGTTGGCATTAGGAGGTGGTTTAAATATTGCGCTAAATTGTGATTTAATTTATGCCTCAGATAACGCTGAACTTGGCACATTTTTTATGAAAAGGGCAATTATTCCTGAGATGTCATCTACATATATTTTGCCGCGAATCGTTGGAATTCATAAAGCAAAAGAATTGATCTTTTTCGGAGATAGATTTAGTGCTCAAGAAGCTCTAAATATGGGATTAATAAATGGTATCTTTCCTGCTAATAATTTTATGGAATGCGTAATTGAGGTAGCTGAAAAACTAGCTGGAGGTCCCACTTATTCAATCGGATTAGCAAAATTAGTCATTAATAAATTACTTGAAAATAAAACAATAAAAGCACTTGAAGGTGAAGCAGAAGCACTCTTTAAGGCATTTGACTCTGAAGATTTTACTGAAGGATTACTAGCATTTTTTGAAAAAAGAGATCCTAACTTTTTGGGGCGTTAAAAAAAATTAGTGATGAAAAAATGGATGAAGGAAAAACAAATACCTTTTTAGAGATTATTTGCTTGATTGAAGGTCTTTATGAAGTAACTTTTGGGATTTTATTGATTAAATCAAAATTTTCTTTTAATTTTTTTAAGGTATTAAACTAAAGAGGTAATGATAATAAATAAGTCAAAAAAAATAATAAATGAGATTTTAGCAGAAAATAGGTATTTCTTAATGGAACATGAAAGCAAGAATCTAATTTCTAAATATGGCATTCCAGTTGGAGCATATAAACTCACTAAGACAAAAGAAGAAGCTATAGAATATGCTAATGAAATTGGATACCCTGTTGTCGTTAAATTGATGAGTCCAGAGATAGTACACAAAACAGAAGCAAACGTTGTTAAACTAGATATTAATTCTGACGATGAATTAAGACAAGCATATGATGAAATAATTTCGAATGGAAAAAAATATAATCCAAATGCTAGAATTATTGGAATAAATGTTCAAAAAATGGCAAAAAAGGGTATCGCAGAGATAATTATAGGTGGTGTAAGAGACAAGAATTTTGGACCTGTACTTATGTTTGGCTTTGGAGGGATTTTTGTAGAGATATTTAAAGATGTGTCATATAGAGTATGTCCTATTACAAAAGACGAAGCAAAAAGGATGATTCATAGTATTAAGGCTTTTCCGCTACTGGATGGATATCGTGGGCAATCTAAGGGAGATATCGAGTTACTTATTGATACTATTTTAAAATGTTGTTCTCTTCTAATAGAAAATCATGAAATTGTGGAGCTAGACTTAAATCCAGTAATTGTATTTGAAACTGGTAAGGGAATATTGGTAGTGGACGCTCGAATTATTTTAAATGAGGGAAATTAAAATGAAAAAATTGAAAGATTTCGAAGGATTTTTTAAGCCAAAATCCGTTGCTTTTTACGGAGCTTCCAATATGATGCAAAAATTCGGAAGTATTCATCTTACAAATTTATTATCTGCAGGATATCAAGGAAAAGTGTATCCTATCCATCCAAAAGAAAATGATATTTTAGGTTTTCAAGCATATAAAAATATTCATGATGTTCCAGATCAAGTAGATTTAGCTGTAATAGCAATAAATCCTAATTTAGTTAATAGATTCCTTGAAGAATGTGGGCAAAAAGGTGTAAAGCATGTAATAATTTTATCTGGAGGTTTCTCGGAAGTAGGAAATAAGCAAGCTCAAGATAAAATGAGGCAAATTGCTGAGAAATACGAGCAAAAAATTATGGGCCCTAACTGTTCAGGAGAAGTAATTACACCTTCAGTAAATATTACTCATGTTCCATGGCCACCAAGAAAAGGAGGTGTATCTATTGTATCACAATCTGGAACCTATGCGGTACAACCTCTAATTGCTATAAGTTCAAAAATTGGAGTAGGAATATCAAAAATAATTTCAGTTGGAAATGAAGTTAATACCGATTTAGTTGACTTTTTAGAGGCTCTTGAAGAAGATGAGGAAACTACCTCTATTGGTATTTATTTTGAAGCTGTAAGACGAGGAAAAGAATTTATTGACCTAATTACCAGAATTAATTTAAAAAAACCAGTTGTTATAATTCCTATAGGACAAACTGAAGCAGGTACTAGATCAGCAAAATCTCATACTGCTGCTATTACTTCCCCTGGTTATGTAATTGATTCGATCTGTGAACAAACAGGGGTTATAAAAGTAAAAAGTAGCATTGATATGCTTAATTTACTTAATGCTTTTGATTCACTACCTTTACCTAAAGGAAATAGGGTTGCTATTCTTACATTAGGAGGAGGACCGGGCACTTTAATGTCCGATTTATTCGAAAGCAACGGAATGAAAGTACCAATGTTAAGTGAGCAATTACAAGAGCAATTAAAACCTTGGATGCCTGAAACAGCATCAACAATTAATCCTATAGACTTAACATATTCTGATGATATGCAAAACTTTTTAAATGTATTACCAGAAATCCTATTAAAAAGTAATGAAATTGATTCCCTTATCTTTTATGGCCTTATGGGGACCGAGTATTTTAAGAATCTTGTAAACGTCCCAGATTTTATGAAAGAGCATGATAGTATTATTACAATGAAAAATTTTGGAGATATGATGGAAGATTTTTTTATTGCACTTTTTGATGAAATCATTGAATTTAAAGTAAAATATCAAAAACCTATTATATTAACTTGTTATAATACTAGAGAAGAAAAGTTTGTTGCTTACCTTCAGGATCATGGTATTCCTGTTTATTATCCAGAAGAAGGAGTGTGGACATTAATAAGAATGTGGAAATATAGTCAATTCCTGCAATCAAAAGGTGAACAATCTAAAACTTAAATTTCTAAATCATGTTTTAAAACAAATTTAGGTTATCTCTATGAAAAAATCGTGTTATAAATGTGGAATGATTCGAAGTACAAAAGATTTAGTTAACCTAGAAGAAGGTAAATATCTCTGTTTTTCTTGTTGGAATCAAAAAATTAAAGAAAGTGAAGAAAAGTTAAAAAAGAATAAATAAGTTATGATTTAAGAAATGACTTCAATCGTATGATATTAAAAAGGTATATTTTTCAAGATCAAACTTTTTTATTTTTATATCTTCTTGTTCCTCTTTCTTGGGGAGGAGTGGTATTTTGATAACTATTTTATAATTTTCTAAATAGAGATTATTATAAAATTTATTTTTAAATTTATCCCAATCTATGAATTTCTGTATTGAAACCTGTTCGTTTTTTACTGTTGGAATTAGTGACATAGCCATATTTCTAATTTTTCGAGAAATTTATTTTAATGAAATTTCAGTTATGAAATTAAGTTGTAACCCTTTGTACAAGCGGATTTTATTCTAAAATAATCAATAGGATTTATTTCGGAATTATCGCGATATTATAGTACCGATTATATTATAAGAAATTGTATATTTAAATGTTTCTTTAATACTACTAAAGAGAAATTAAGACTTTAATAAAAAAATCAAATTACTTATTTAAGAAAATCCTAAATCTAAATTATTTTTTATGTTAAGAGATTTTAGAGCTAATATTTTAAAATTTAAAAAAAAAATTTAAAGCAATTTGATCTTTTACAATAAGTTTTAAAAATCTCAAATTATTTAATTTTAAGAGAAATCTGAAATTTAATTATGGGAACTGGATTTTTTGGGAAAATTTTATGGATTGATCTTACAAACGATACTTTTAAAGAAGAATCAGTCCCTGAAGAGATTATTCGTCAATATCTCGGAGGTTATGGATTAGGAGTTAGATTACTTTATGAAAAAATGGCAAAAAGGATTGATCCATTGAAACCAGAATCTATTTTTGGATTTTTTCCAGGATTATTAACCGGTACTGCTGCTCCTTTTTCTGGTAGGTATATGATAGCTGGAAAATCACCACTAACTGGAACCTGGGGAGATGCAAATAGTGGTGGATCTTTTGGTCCAGAAATAAAGAAATGTGGGTATGATGCAATTCTAATAAAGGGTGCCTCAGAAACACCTAAATATGTTACAATTATAAATGATGATAAGGAAATCTTAGATGCCTCGGAAATTTGGGGATTTGATGCAATCGAAACGGAATCAAAGTTGAAAAAAATGTATGGTAAATATATCAAAACTGCTGGAATTGGACAAGCTGGAGAGAATTTATCTTATATTTCCGGAATTGTTAATGATAAGGGAAGAATTGCTGCACGTTCAGGTATTGGAGCTATTATGGGTTCAAAGAAACTGAAAACGCTCGTTTTAAAAGGAAATAAAAAGGTTCCTATTAATATTAAAGATGAATTTTTAGAGTTAGTTAAAAATTATAATCAACGTGAAGTTCTAAGTGAACCAAACAAATTGATCCGTTCTATTTTAAAAAATGTGCCAAACTTTGCAAAAACTATTCGAAGATTTAGAATCGGTTTTACTGGACCACCAAAAATGATAAGAGAAATATATAAAACTTTTGGTACGAGCGTTGCTAATACAATATCAACTGAAACAAATGATTCACCAATAAAGAATTGGCAAGGAATTGGCATGTATGATTTCCCTTTTAAGAAAGCTAGAAATTTATCTGCAATAAATATTCAAAAATATAAAGTAAGAGATTTTGGATGTTTTAGTTGTCCTGTTCAATGTGGTGCGATTCTTAAGGTTCCAGAGATAAATATTGATGAAACTCATATCC
>JBHLNT010000027.1:5792-36594 GCA_048941265.1 Promethearchaeota archaeon | reverse complement strand
TGATTACATTTTTCCATATCCGGCTCTTTAGTCTCTTTATCTTTAACCACTTCCATGGCAATAAGAAGCCCTTTTCCTCGAACTTCAGTCAGAAAATCATATTCTTTTGCGATATCCCTTAATCTTTTAAGAAAATATTCACCTACAATTTCTGCGTTTTTCGATAAATCTTGCTCAAGGATCACTTTGATATTTGCTAAAGCGGCAGCACATGCAACGGGATGGTTCATACTGGTAATGCCCATGGATCCTCTCTTCATATATCTCGGAGACGCACTATCAGCAGCACCCAACGATTTTGCTATTTTTTCCTGTACTAAGACTGCTGAACATGCAATATAAAAAGAAGTTATACCCTTTGCAACAGTCATAATATCAGGAACAATATCCCAATGCTGACAAGCAAACAATTTTCCGGTGCGTCCAAAACCTGTAAGCACTTCATCTATAATTAGGAGCACCTCATATTTATCGCAGATTTCCCGAATCATTGGAAAATATTCTTTTTGTGGAATAATTACGCCTCCCCATCCGATTATCGGTTCAGCAATAACTGCCGCAACTTGTTTGGAGTCTTCATAATGAATGGTATGTTCAATGATTTTAGCACACATTATTTCGCATTCAGGATATTTTAATCCGAAATCACATCGATAGCAATAGGGAGGAGGTACATGAATAAATCCAGGCAAATTAGGATCAAAATCCATTTTATAATTAAGTACTCCGCTGGCACTCAATGCCGCTGCTGTATTCCCATGATATCCTCCATACCGCGAAATAATTTTTGATTTTTTCGTGTACCTTCTGGCTATTTTTATAGCTTGCTCGTTAGCCTCAGAACCTCCACTAATCGTAAATGATCTGGATAAACCCTGGGGCGCAATTTCAGCGAGTAATTTCATAAGTTTGACAGAGGATAAATTAACCGGTATACCTGTAAGACCTCCAGTTAGTTCTATTTGGTTTTTGACTGCATCTATCACTTGTTTATTACCATAGCCTATATTTACGCATGTAGCTCCTGCTATAAAATCCAAATATTCTTTTTCATTAGTATCAATCAGTTTTATACCCTCTGCTTCCTTTACAATCATAGGGAGTTGTTGATGAGGGTGAAAGGCATATTTTCTTTCCCAATCCAATAATTCTTTTGCATCATCTGTACTCAGGATTTGATTTAACTCATCAATAAGTTCTTTTTCCTTCATAATGATTTGCAAATAAGATTTCAAAATATATAAATGTAAAAATTGAAATACCAGAAGCCGTAAAATGAGAAGAAGAAATTATAATAATATCTTTTAAATTAACTTACTACTTATTTTGAGATCATCTTGGTATATTTAATTATACGGTAATTAACTTTCCGAAATCACACCGATAGCAATAAGGAGGGGGCATGCGGATAATGCAAGAGAAATTCAACAAAGTTCGATAAACTTTTAACATTTCGATAAAGTATTTCATTTTTTACTTTAAGGTATTCTAAAAATTCGTCTATGCTATTTTTTTTATCGGATGGGGCTTCAGAAATGATTTTTTTTACCTCCTCAAAATCGAATGTATTCAATAATTTAAAATGATAATTATTAGCATATTCAGATAGCAGAAAAAGATAATAAACGCTTATATCCCAAGGATTTAAAAAAAGATTAGGTTTATTACCATCTTCTGCATTTTCACCTCTAGTTAAGAATGTATCTGTTGTTTGCGGGACCACTATATTGAAAGTAATATTTTCTTTTTTAAACTCCTTAGTGAGTGATTTTATTAATCCAACTAATCCATACTCTGCTATAATGTATGGCAGGCGGTTAGGTCTGGTAGTTGCCATGGTGGCTAAAAAATACATGCTTCCTGTTAAGACGAATCGAGCATTATCTTTTTTATCATCCTTTTTTAAATAAGGATAGGCAGCTCTAAAAGTATAATAAACACCCATAATATGAACGTCTATTATTTTCCGGAATACATTAAGATCATAGGTTAATGAGGGCTGGGAATCATGCCATCCTGCGTTTGCTACAACTCCATTTAAAGGCCCGAGGTCTTCATGAAAATTTTTAAGTATAGTTTTAACTTCTTCAAGGTCGGTAATATCTCCCTCATGAACAGAAACCTTAACTCCACTATTTATTTTTTCAATTTCATTCTTTACATTATTAAGTTCATCCAAGTTACGTGAAGTTAATCCTATATTTGCACCTTCTTTAGCACACAATAACGCAATATATTTACCGATTCCCCGACCTGAACCTGTTATGACGATATTTTTATTTTCTAATAACATATTATTTTCACTGTTTTTTTCATTCATTTGAATTTCATAGATAATTCATTTGAATTTCATAGATAAATAATCTAGTTGAATATTTATAGATTTGCGAGTATAGTAAAATTTAAAATTGAATTAAGCTCTAATAACTGATCCCAAATTTATAATCGAATATCTAATTATAATTCGACAACAAAAAGTAAGGATTATTCATTGAGATTAACTGATATTAAGATTTTTTTACCAAAAACGGGCATCTTATGATGGTAAATAAAAGAAAAGAAGTATATAAAACTCACTATAGAAAAAAGCTTTATATACACATTTTTGAACCTAAAGAGCGAATTAAAAATGAACTATTACCTGCTATCGTATTTTTTCATGGCGGTGGTTGGTTTAGCGGAAGTCCTATGCAGTTTTTCCCTCATTGCGAGTATTTCGTCAAACGAGGTATGATCACTTTTTCGGCCGAATATCGTATAAGAAGTAAACATAGAACGACTCCAATAGAAAGCGTAATGGATGGAAAATCAGTGATTTGCTGGATTCGAACAAAGGCATCAAATTTAGGAATTGATCCGAACAAAATAGTGGCAGCAGGAGGTTCAGCAGGAGGTCATTTAGCCCTATGTAGCGCGTTAATTGAAGTGTACGAGCCTGCTGATTGTACTATGAGTTCGAAACCGAATGCTCTAGTCTTATTTAATCCGGTGGTGGATACGGTGTCAGATCCGCGAATAGCGGGTTTAATTAAAGGAGATGCAAAGGATATATCACCCATACATCATATCAAAAAAGGTCTCCCCCCTATTATTATCTTTCATGGAACCAGAGATAAGGTTATCCCCTTTAAGGACGTGGAACTCTTTAATAAGAAAATGAAGGATTTGGGAAATTCTTGCGAACTTGTAGCATTTGAAAGAAAAGGATATGCGTTTTTTAATTATGGGAATTATAAGAATAAACCCTATACAGAGACGGTTCGAGAGGCGGACAAATTTCTTTCAACTTTAGGGTACTTAAAAGGAGAACCTACTATATAAACAAAAATTCATAGAATTAAAAAAATTAGATGGAAAGAACAATAGGGAAAGGAAAAAAAAGTTAAAATTTAAGCCTTTAAATTTAAAAACTTCTCGGCATTTTTCTCTAATAAATTCTTTATTTCTCTTTGTTTGAACTTTAATCCATATTGTTTCGCTGCTTCGGGAATATTTTTAACCCATTCAACCCAGGACTTTTGATCCATTAATGACTCAAGATAAGGCCAATCCGTTCCGAACATTAATCTATCCTTAACCGCAGATCCTAAGAAAGCGGGAGTATCGAAAATATACCTTAATGTTTTAAGGAAGCTATCAGGCATTATGAGAGCTTGGGCTTGATATCCTGAAATTTCAGCATAAATATTGGGTCTTGATACCATAATTTCGACACATTTCATGGTATAACTTAAGCTACCAAAATGAATCAATAAAATTTTCAAATCCGGGAATTTTGCTGCAAGAGTATCAAGATATATTGGATCCGCGTATTTAGACATGAATGGAGCACTGATAAGCGCAGCAGTATGGGAACACACAGGAACATCTAATTCAACACATTTTTCATAAAGCGGAAAAAAAGCCGGGTCGTCAGGATAATACCCTGCCGTGGGGTGGAATTTTACTCCTTTCATACCCCATTCTGTAACTGCTTTTTCAACTAATTTAACGGCCTTTTCACCTCTTCGAGGGTCAACGGCACAGAGGGAATATAATTTATCAGGATATTGTTCTGCTTCTTTAACAACCCATTCATTAATTTCCTCTATTGACCATTTTGCCTCTCCCACATCGGGGTTCATTCCAAAATCAACAGCCATAATTAGAGATTTATCTATCCCCGCTTCTTCCATTGCTTGCACGTGAGCTTCAGCATTGCAGGCATAAAGTAATGGGAGTACTTTTTCATAGATTACTTCCTTGGTGAGATTCATCGCTTTTGAAATCACATTTGCATAATATTCATAAAACTTATCAGAACTACAATTTTTATGAGTAATATGTCCATGAGTGCTTATTATCATAACAAATCACTATTACTATTTGAGAATTTTTTTTATTTATATGTAATAAATATTATTTAATTTGAAGAATTTTATATGTTTTTATGAAAATTCTGCTTAAAGGAAAAATAAAGAGAAGATCTTATAATAATTTTCTTTTAGGGTTTTTTTGCCAGCAAAAACCGTTTTTTTGTTTTTTAAAACATAATTTCTTGCTTTCCTACATTAATATTTTAATATTTAGTAAAATTGACTATTCAATTACAGGAATTTAGATATAAGATGCATTATTTTTATTCCTTTTAATATTATACATAGGGATGCCCTTCTCAGGGTACCGGTTAAAAGTATAATAATTTAATTCAGTTAAGTAAGAATTGATTAAAAATATTTATATACCTTTTATATGTGTACAGTTTTATTTTAATGAATGATATTAAAATGATAATCAGTAAAATCAAGGTATCTTTCCCAATCGTAGGCATACACATCATGATCCCCTTCCCGGATATGATATCCTATTGTAGAAAGAATTGGTTGATGAATTTCCGGCATTTTATTTATCTTAAGGCCATCGGTTCCAAGCAATTTGTACACAAGATCCGCGTAATTAGCAGAAAGGAATTCACCTCGCGGGTCAGACCAGAGATCTTTTTGAGCACTAGCAATATAAACAGGTCTGGGAGCTATTAAAGAAAGTAACATATGCTGATCTACAGGTAATTCTTCTTCTTTATTGTTATATTTTTTAAAATTCTCACAAAACCAGTGAGGAAATTTATAATTTATATGCGAGATCGTCTCACCAAATTTTCGACGAAATAATGCAGCTCCTCCACAGCCCGAATTATTAGAAATTACTATGGCAAACCGCTGATCATTTGCTCCAGCCCATAATGCGGCTTTTCCCAGACGCGAATGGCCCATTACAATTACCCGATTATTATCTATATCATCATCAATCTCAAAATAATCCATTGCTCGACTCAATCCCCAGGCCCATGCACCGATAGTACCCCATTCATCCTCAGCAGGTTCAGTTTGTCCTTTTTTATAAAATAAGGGATGAATTCCATTTTGAAATCCATCATCAAAGTCTGGATCAATATCCCCATTGTAAATTGTGGAAAGAGCATAACCACGATCAATGATAAATTCAACTGGCCATTTAGAGGAGCGTACACCTCGCGACTTTTCAGTTGCTCGATGTCTCTTTATGCCATAAGCGATTTTTGTAGGCATCCACTGCTTTGATAGGATAATATTTGGATCTTGATGAATTGAGTGATTTCCAAAATAATTTAGAGCTAGAAAATTAGCGAATGGTTTTGGTTGATTATTCGGAAGATAAATTAGAATATCCATTTTAATTTCTTTGTTATTACCTCCAATTATGACAGAAATTTCCTTACGAGTTGCCTTTCCTTTAAGCGCACCTTTATCTACTGATTTAATTTCAGAAGATATCTTTTCAGGTTTTCCAGGCATTTTGCCATAAACATTATGCTTAAATAATTCAAGAATTTCCGGTCGACGTCCCCTAAACCAGAGTTTTCCATCAGTTACTTTTGTTCCATCAAGAGAGATTAAAGGATCGGGTAAACTATAGTATGGAACTTTAGATTCATCAAAAATAAATTCTAAATCCATCCTAAATCCCCAAATTTAGTGGTATGCAATTCATTTTATAATTACCATAATTGTTAATAGAAATCTAATATTTCTTATAATTACTTGTATAAATGAATATAATGATAAAAGGGATGAAATTATGAAAACGAATCTACATCATGCCCATTTATTCGCATCAGATTTAAATAAAAGCCTCCGATTTTATCAGGAGATGTTTGGAGCAGAAATACTCTTCGATTTGGAAGTGGCAGGCGCTCGGAATGTAATGATTGCAATAGGCACTTCAAAAATAAACTTCTATGATCAACCGCCCAAAGATCAAAAAAGAGGAGTGGTTCACCATTTAGGGATTGAGACTGATGATCTAGAAGCTTTGCTAGCCCATATGAAAAGTAAAGGATTTGAGTTCAGAAAGCCTATTAAAAATTTAGGAGTATTAAAATATGTTATGGCAGAGGGCCCTGATCATATACTCTTTGAGCTTTTTGAAGTAATTAAGGATAAATTACCTAAGGATCAATACAAATTAATCTCAACTTTTCATATAGATTAAAGCTGGGTTATGTAGGCATTATCAACTCTTTTTAATAAATATTTTACAGATCGCTTCTCTTTAATGCTAAAAAATGTAGCAAAATTACGTTTTATAGAAGATCCGTAATAAGAGTTCCCAAAAAAAGTATTTGCTTTCCTAATAGTTTCTAATATATATTTTTTATTCCCTTGATGGAGATATATAGAAATATCATTAATCACTAAAATAGAAGTTGGATTTTTATTGAACTTTTCTAAAGTTTCTTGTGTTTTATCATAATTTTTTAGAGCATTTTCATAGAGTTCTTTCTTATTGTTTGCGTTTAAGCGAGGTGGTATGATTTCCCCCTCAAAAGAAATATTATTACACTTAATAGCTCTATCATAAAAATCCTGAATTTTACCCCCTATTTTTAAATCTTTAATTATAGTTAATTCGGGAGCAAAATCTAAAATCGTTATTTCTTTCGGGTTAATATTCTTGGATTCTACGAGAAACTGGACAAATTTTGCAGTATAATATGTTTTTTTAGTATTAGTTTCGCCATATAAAATGGTAGAATAGCCAATAAATTGAGTAAAACCTAAATCTTCGTGGAATATCATGAAAATTAAAAAAAATTTAAATGTTAGTAATTAAAAATAATCTTCCCAAGAAATTCCTGCTCTTCTTAGGATTTTAAGTATTATAAATCCTAGTATGCAGCCTGGAATACTACTCGCAGCAAATAAACCCCAATAAATAAATAAACCTTCAATACCACCTATAGGTGCTATAAGTTGCGCGATAGTTCCACCTATAAACACTGTTCCAATTGGTTCAGTTAAGGCTGCAAATTCTACTTTTTCAGGCTTCTTTTTCCTTAAAATATATGCTGATGTGCCAACTACAACAGCGCCAGAAATACCGCCGTGAAAAGCATGAATTGTGCCAATTCCAAATGTATACCGTAGTACAGCTATGCCTAATGCAACTATACAAGCGAAGGTGAGTCCGATTAAAACCCCCGTTAAGGCATTTATGAAATGAGCAAAAGGGTTAATTTTTGTTCCAAATATGAGAAAATAGGCAAAGGGATTTAAAAAGCTCAATACTAAGCCTACAGCTATAAAAATTCCTGCTGTTGCCACTCGTTTTGTTAACATAGTCTGGGGCATTGCTTTTTTTTCTGTGCTTTCTTCATTCAACTTTTTTTAAACCTCCGATCTTTTTAGCATATTCAGCAATTTTGATTTAAAAGTCGCATTTACTTTAGTCGTTGAATTAAAGATCAATAAAATGGAATCATTAATTAAATTAATGAAATTACGTTTATCTTAATATTATCGTACGATGAATTTGAAGATTGAATATAAATATGGTTTTCAATGATGGTGAAATGATGAATGATAAAGATTGGAGACAAAACAATAAATCCTACCAAAATTATTTGCATTGGCACTAATTATATGGACCATATAGAAGAGACGAAATTACCGGTTCCAAAAGAGCCAGTTCTTTTTCCTAAGACACTAAATTGCTTGATAGGTGATGGAGATCCGATAATATACCCAAAACTATTATTTAATAATCGTAGGCTTAAAAGGGTCGACTATGAAGTCGAGCTTGCATTTATAATCAAAGATAGGTGCAAGGATGTATCTAAAGGTGAGACGTATGAGCATATAATGGGATACTCAGTTTTTAATGATGTTACGGCTCGTAAAATGCAAACAAAGGATATACTTTCTCAATTACCTTGGTTTCGTTCAAAATCTCTAGATACTTTCGGTCCTCTTGGGCCAAGAATCGCGTCTGTTGAAGAGATCCAAGATCCTCATAATTTAAAAATCGAATTAAAAGTAAATGGAGAGCTTAAGCAATCTTCTAATACTAAGCATTTGTTATTTAAAATTCCAGACTTAATGGAATATATCTCAAGTTTATTTACCATGGAACCAGGAGATATTGTTGCAACAGGTACTCCATCTGGTATTGGACCTGTACTCCCTGGTGATCTTATTGAAGCTACTATTGAAAAAGTAGGTACTCTTACAAACAAAGTTGTTTTGGAAGGAGAATAAGTGAATTATATGAAGATTGGAGACACCGAGATATTTCCCACGAAAATCATTTGCTTAGGACGGAACTATGTGGAACACGCTAAAGAGATGAACTCTCAAATACCAAAAGAACCGGTTTTTTTCTGTAAAACAATTAATTGTTTGATTAAAAATGGAGATCCAATCATTTACCCAAGAATCTTATATGAAGATGAGGAGTTAAATCGAGTCGATCATGAAGTTGAGCTTGCGTTTATAATAAAAAAGATATGTAAAAACATCAAATCTGAGGATTATAAGGATTATATTTTTGGTTATACTATTTTTCTCGATATTACGGCTAGAGAGATGCAAAAAAAAGATAGAGGAATTAATCTACCATGGTATCGGTCAAAGAATTTTGATACTTTTGGTCCAATTGGTCCAAAAATAGTTGAAAAGATTGAGGATCCTCATGACCTTAACATTGAATTAAAACTAAACGGTGAGATCAAACAGTCATCTAATACAAGATCAATGATATTTAAAATTCCAGAAATTATTGAATACCTTTCAAAATATATTACATTAGAACCGGGAGATATAGTTGCTACAGGCACTCCAAGTGGGGTAGGATCCATCCAGCCTGGCGATTTTCTCGAAGCTTCAATTGAAAACATAGGTGTTCTTAGAAATAAAGTTGTGTTAGAAGATTAAGAATATTAAAATATAGTTGTAAAAAGGATTTTTAATCCTATTTTGAATCTTTTTACAAAATTATGATAAACCTTTATTATTAATTGAATTCTATGTTTAAATATAATTATAATTTGGTTATAATTCATGTCAGATGAGCCATATATAAAATTACAAGAACATTTGGATCAATTCCCCATAGGATTTCCTAAAACATCAACGGGAATTGAAATTGAGATTTTAAAACGACTTTTTACGGAGGAAGAAGCTAAGATTGCTGTACTGCTGAATCCCTTACCTGATACTGCCGCCAGAATTGCTAGACGCGCTAAAATGGACAAGAAGGAAATGGAAGCAATATTAGAGTCCATGTCAAAAAAAGGTCTCATATTTAGAGTTCGAAGGGAAGGAAAAACGTTCTATAATTCTGCGCCATATATGATTGGGCTATATGAGTATTCAGTAAATAAAATTGATAAGGATTTAGCAAAAAAGTTTAAAGAATATTATGATTTAGCTATGGTTGATGAAATGGGAGCAAGTGACGTACCGGGATTCAAAGTACTTCCCGTAGATGAGACAATTGAAGCTCAAACGGTACTTTATCCGTATCAGGAACTCAAGGAGAGTATTAAGAACGCCAGAAAAATCGCAGTTTATGATTGTATTTGTCGAAAAGAGTCTCGATTACTCGGTGAGGGATGTAAGTATCCAATGGAAGATACTTGTTTGGCATTCGGGGCAGCGGCTGAATTTTATATTGAAAATGGTATGGCACGAGAAATAACTCCGGAAGAATGTTTAAAAATTATTGAAGAAACTGATAAAGCAGGATTAGTCCATGCAGGAGTTAATTCTAAACACTTATCGAATATCTGTAATTGCTGCCCTTGTTGTTGTGCTACTATGAAAGGAATCACAAAAAAGGGATACGATAGACATAGGTACCTAAATGCCCTATTTGAATCAAAAATTGACCAAGAATTATGTATTGGATGTGGAAACTGTGTCCAAGTATGTCCTGTAGATGCAATTACTTTAGATGATATTGCCAGAGTTAATAGAGATTTGTGTCTCGGATGTGGTTTATGTGCTGGAACCTGTCCGGAAGAAGCTATCACTTTACATCTAAGAGAAGATGGTGAGGAGCCATTTGAAAGGGTAATTGAGTTAGGGAAAGCGATATATGAAGGTAAACGAAAAAGTTCTAATTAATAAATTTATCTTTTAAAACTTAAACTAAAAATTAATATTGAGAAAAAAGATCTACAATATAATGACAGAAGAAGTGACTGAGGAGCTTAAAAAAGAAATTTTTGAATTAATTTCTACGCCCGGAGTAGAGATTCAAGATATTGCAGAAAAACTAAATATTGACTATGAAAAAGTAATGAAAATTCTCTGTGATGAATATTTGAAGTACAATCTTGACTATGGGCGCCGAATGTGCTGTAGATTTTAAATAAAAAAAATAAAAAAAAGAGAATTTTAGTTTTATTCTTTTACTAACCAGTTCGCAACTCGTTCTGGCATAATCCATCCAATATAACTTACAATAGAACTCGTAATCAATAAAATTCTTGTTATTAATAAAGTTATAGAGGTTAACGGAACTACAGAATCCAGAACTGCACCAATAAGGAAGATACTAAATCCAAGAAATATAAATTTCCCCTTCCATCTTATTCTCTTATCTTTGGATGAAATAGATCCCTTTAAAAAGATAGCTTGTGTAATTAAAGAAATTAAAAGTGAAAGTAAGATATAGCCTGCAACAAAGTATCTGGTTTCGGTATCAAATCGGGTAATTCTAATAGCAAGAACCGACGGGTCTATTAGAATATAGTATATAAATAAAATAGTGTATAATATGCTGATTGCTAACCAAACCGAAAGAATTTTCCATTTTGATTTCGGGTATACAAGATAAGCAAATGAATAGAGCCAAAAAATGCTTGATAATGACACAAATCCGTAACTAATAAATATGTAGAAGAAATCGGATAATTCCAAATTAAAAACGACAAACATAATAAAAGCAAGTGCCGATCCCCACCACCCTGAAGTGACAAAAAGCATCATAAGTCCGACTGTAATAAGCTCAGGTCTCTTATAGGTGAAATACTTTGATATAATCTTAAAAGCTACAATAAATGAAATTCCTAAGCTGATCAAACCTACGATGCCCTGTAATATCTCCAATTGCGTTAAACCTTCTAATCCCATTTTGACATCATTTGATAAAATTGATTAATATTAATTTTATATTAGTTGTTGATCCATTTAAGTTTACATATTCAATTCGAAGTATAAACCAGTAAAATCGCAACTTCTTTTTTAATTATTGTATAATTGAAATAGTGAAATGTAATCTTGATTAAGTATATATTATAAATTTTAAAAATAGTAAAAAAAAAATAAATTATAAATTTTTTAGATTTTTTACTGCTCTTTTATTACTAATTTAGCAACCCTTTCCGGTAAAAGCCATCCCAAATAGCTGAATATAGAAGATATAACCCGAAGGGTTCTTGTAAGAACTATTATTAATGCTGTATCCGGAAAAAACATACCTATTAAACCTGAGATGGCCCCAATAATCATAGAAATTAGCAAGAACTTACCTCTCCATCTAATCTTCGGATCTTGCGAACGGAAGCATCTGTGTATAAAGATTGACATTGTAATTAAAAGTGTGACAACTACAAATAATAAGAAACTATTAATATATAGAAATGCCTCACCGGTGATTTTCCCTGTTCTACGTCCTAAACTTTCCGGATCGGTAAGTAAAAAATATAACAGAAAAATGTCGTAGAGAGTACAAATTATTCCGAATATCAGCATGATTTTCTTCACCGATTTTGGATAAACGAGAATAGCAAATGAATACATCCAAAACATCAATCCAAGCGGTACTAAGAAATGAAAGGATAAATGAAAGACGAGATCAGGTTCGTAATTATATAGAATAATTAAAAAAAAAGTAATTGAACTTGACCAGTATACCACAGATCCAAAAACTAAGCTAATACCCACTGTTAGGAGTTCCCTTCGCTTATATGCAGTATATTTCCAAGCTATTATTATCCCAACAAAGATTCCGATTAAGTTCGCTAAGGTTGTAAAGGTACCGTTTAAAATATCTAAATTTGATAAATCACTTAATGCCAAAAATATCCCTTGTCAGTTAGTTATTAGTTTAAAAAATTATTAGGTAAATAAATATTGTAGGACACTTATTTAATATTTATTTTTTCAATGTTCTTTAATACTGAAATATCTATCTATATTTATTGTTATTTAGCTACTCTGGCAGATTTAGGAGATTCCCTTATATCTATCCTTAAAAAAGAACATATTGAGCGAACTATATAACTTAAGAAGGAAGATTTGATTTAAATGGTTACCACTAATTTTAAATTACTGTCAGAGCGCAAAAAATGGGAAAAGGAATAAAAAAAAAGAACGATTGTTTTCCCAAAGTCCAAGGTAATATTTCTGTATTTTTTCATTTATCGAAAAATAATGTCTATTCTTTTATCAGCCAGCTTGCTACACGCTTAGGCATGATCCATCCAATATAACCTAAAATAGAACTAACTAAAAATAGAGTTCTTGTTATAAATAGCATTATTGCGTTAATGGTAATGGAAGAATCTAAAATTGATCCAATTAAAAATATTATTATGGCAAGAAATATGAATTTACCCATCCATTGAATCTTTTCATCATCGGATTTTAAACACTTCCTGAAAAAAATAGAATTTGTAATTATTGTTATTATAAGTATAAGTATTAAATAAAGAGAAACATAAGGTTGGGTTTGGCTATCAAATCTCGTTGTCCGTATCGCAAGAAGGGTTGGATTTGTAAATAATAAAATAACAAAATAAATCTCATACAATATACTGATGATCACCCATATTAAAACAATTTTCCATTTTGAATTAGGATAAGTAAGATGACCAAAAGAATACAACCATAATAAGACGGAAATGGGAAGGAGACCATAACTAAGAAATATATATAAAGAATCAGGTATGTCTGAATTTAAAACTATATATACTATGAATGCCAAAATACAGCCCCACCAGGCACTAGAAATAAAAATCATCAAAAGTCCAACTGTTATAAACTCAATTCGTTTATGAATACTGAATTTAGAAATAATTTTTAAACCTATAAAGATTGTAATTCCTAAACTTATTAAACCTAATATCCCTTCAATTATTTCTAAATCTGATAAATCTTCTATTCCCATAATATCTTATAATTCTTATTTATTTTAATAAGAAGTAATGCTAATAATAGAACAATCGACTATATCTTTATAAATTTTTGTATATGAGTTTCGCTTTAATTTCCTTTTTAACTTTTATTTTTCACAAAATTTTTTACTTTTGCTGTCGTTCTCGAATTACTAAGTTCAAAACATATTTTTAAAGGACATAGGAGACAATTTTATGCGGTTTCAGTATAAACGAGATTTTAAAATAATAGAATAGATACGTTTAAGACTTCTTTATTGCGTTTTTTGACCTTTAGCAATGTCTTTTGGATAAAACCTAAAAAAAATGGGTTATAATATTTTATTCTTTGACTAACCATTTTGCAACTCGATCCGGCATAGTCCATCCGATATAACCTAAAACCGAACTAGCTACTAAAATAATTCTTGTTATCAATAAAGCTATTGGGTTTAAAGAAATCGCTGAATCTAAAAATGCCCCGATCATAAAGAGGATAAATGCAATTAAGATGAATTTCCCCATCCACTGAACTCTTTCATTATCTGATTTCAAGCATTTCTTAAAAAAAATAGAATTTGTTATTATCGAGATTATTAACGATCCTAACGAATAAAGGGAAACATAGGGCTGAGTTTCGCTATCTATTCTTGTTTTTCGTATTGCTAGAAGCGTTGGATCAGTAAATAAAAAAATTATAAAGAAAATCTCATATACTATACTAATAATTAACCATATGGAAATAATCTTCCATTTTGATTTTGGATAGGTGAGGTGGCAAAAAGAATATAACCAAAATAAAACTGATAAAGGAATCAGACCAAAGCTGATAAATATATATAAGGAATCGGAAATTTCAGTGTTAAAGAATAAAATAAGAATAAATGAAATATTGCATCCCCACCATGGAGAAGAAATAAAAATCATCATAAGGCCGACCGTTATAAACTCAATACGTTTAAAATTAGTATATTTGGAAATAATTTTCAATCCTACAAAGATTGTGATTCCAAGGCTTATTAAGTCTAAAATCCCCTGAAATAATTCAAATTGTGATAAATCTTCTATTGCCATTTTCCTATATGATTCTAATTTATGTAAGAAGATTTAGTGTTTTAAATAATAGATCAGAATATGTCTTTATAAATTTTTTTTGGAGTTTCATTTTAATTTCTTTTTTAATCTTGTTTTTCAAAAAATTTTTTAATTTTGCTTTATTTTACAAATCACTAAGTTCAAAACATATTTTTAAAGGACTTAGGACGCAAATTAAAGCGGTTTCAATATAGTAAAGATATTGGAATGAGAAAGAAGCATTCTTAAGCCTTTTATATTGCGTTCCTTATTCTTTAGGAATATATTTTGAATTAATTTAATAAAAAATTTAGTTCGATCAACATGAGCGAGAGAGGTAAAATAGTTGTTCGTGCCATGGTAACTGGTGGAGCAGCAAGCGGTGGACCACCTATAGGACCAGCTGTAAAGTAATTCATCTCGAATTATTTAGTTAAAGGTCCTACAGGGATCAACATTAAAGACGTTGTTGATGAAATTAATGAGCAGACTATGATTTTTAAAGGGATTACAGTTCCGGTACGCATTGAATGCGACCCTGAGACAAAACAATTTGAAATATTTGTGGAAACCCCTGCTACGGCATCACTCTTACTAAAAGAGATGGGGGTTGAAAAAGGATCTGCTAATGCTGGTGAACAGAAAGTTGGAAATTTGACGTTAGATCAGATTATTGAGGTTGCTAAATCCAAAAGAGAGATTTTATTAGATAGAACGTTTAAAAATGCTGTAAAAACAGTATTAGGGACGGCTTTATCTGTTGGAGCGAATGTGGAGGGTGAGGACCCGAGAGTCATTCAAAAGCGAGTAGATAATGGAGAATATGATGACAAATTAAGGGAGGAATTATAAGTTGAAAGTAGATGATAAATTATTAAAAAGGTCTCTTAAAACTGCAATTGATTATTCAGTAGTTAAAAAGGAAGGCTTTAAGGATAAAATACGCAAATTTGACGAAACTGT
Source organism: Promethearchaeota archaeon (assembly GCA_048941265.1). Lineage (GTDB taxonomy): Archaea > Asgardarchaeota > Lokiarchaeia > Sigyniarchaeales > SOKP01 > LW40-45. Next base: position 21,098 of record JBHLNT010000027.1, on the reverse strand, counting down.
CGATTTTATAATTAATTTGAAAGATATCAATTTAAACGATCCAAAAAGTAGGCTAGACAAGGAATTAATATTACCTAACGATATTATAACAAAAAATAAACCAAATATTTGTGTAATTGCTTCAGACGAAATTTTGTTAGAAGCAAAAAAACTGGGAGTTGACACATTAGATGTTGATGAGTTAGCTGGGCTAGATCGGCAAGAAAAAAAATATAAGAAAAAATTTGTCAAAAAGTATGAATATTTTATTGTGGAAGACAAATTAATGCGCGATGTTGCCAGATATTTAGCACGATTTTTAGGTCCAGTTGGTAAAATGCCTAAACCATTCCCCACAGGATATGGGATAATTTCAAGTGTAGATGATTTAAACAATGCCTTCGACAGATATAAAAAAATAATTCGGATACAAGTTAAAAAACATCCAATCGTTCAGGTGAAGGTAGGGAAAAAATCAATGGAAGTAAATAAATTATTTGAAAATGTGAAGACAATTGTTGACTATGTAGCTGATCAAATGCCTCATAAATATAATAATTTTAAGTCCATGTTTATAAAAAGCACAATGGGTAAACCAATTAAAATTGATGAGGATTTTTTAAAACATATAGGTGTATAGAAAAATGATTAAACAACATGAAATTCCGCAGTGGAAATTAAATGAGATTAATTTGTTAGTCGATTTATTTAATAAATATAAAAATGTTGGAGTAATTGAAGTCGGACATATACACGATCAACAAATACAAGCGACCCGAAAAATGTTAAGAGATAAAGCAATTATTAGGATGTCTAAAAAATCCTTACAAACCCGTGCAATTGAAGAATTTCAAAAAGAATCAAAGAAGGAAAATCTTGATGAGCTTGCTAAACGTATTCCAGGGCAATCGAGTCTGATCTTTACAAATATGGATATCTTTGAATTAAAGAATATATTTTTAGAAAATGAATGGATGGTGCCTGCTAAACCTAATGAAATCACTCCAGTGGACATTATAGTGCCAGCAGGGGATACAGGCCTGCCAACAGGACAGGTTATAAGTGAATTAAACATGACTCTGCGATTGCCAACTAGGATACAAAATGATACGATTTGGATAAGAGAAGATACCAGAACTCATAAAGCAGGAGAATTAGTGGATGTTAAACAAGCGGCTGTGTTGAAAAAATTGGGCATTAGGCCTATTGAGTCTCTGATTAAAATTCATTTTGCCTGGTGTGACGGTGAAATCTATCCAGAAGATATACTATACATGGATATGGGAAAATTTCAACAAGATATTGCTTCTTGTTATTTTTCAGCACATAAACTTGCAATTGAATTAGGAGTTATTGACGATGAAACAATAGAGCCTTTAATACTAAAAGCAAATAAAGAAGCTTTAGGTGTTTTATTCGAACTGCCAATTTTTGATGAAAATATGCTAGAGGAATACATAAAGAAGGCATCTCTTAATGCAAATATAGTGAATTCTATAGTTTTTGGAATGAGTACGTCTACTACAGTTAGAGGCAAAACCGCTGAATCTAAGAAAGAAGAACCTGAGGAGGATGAAGAAGCCACAGGTATTGGAACATTATTTTAATTAATTAGGATATTTTTTTAAGTCCAGATTTAAAATTATGAAATAAATATTAAAATCAAAAAAAAGAGGTTAAAAATTATGGAAAGTATATACGCGGCACTCTTACTTCATAAAGCTTCTAAAAAGATTACTGAATCTGCGATTGAAAAGATCTTGACTGCTGCTGGAGTAAACGCAGATAAAAGTCAAATTACAAAGCTTGTTGCTGGCTTAAAAGGAGCAAATATTGATAAAATCTTGGCGTCAGCAACAGCAGCTCCTATAATGGCAGCTCCAGCTGCTGGAGGAGGAGCTCCCGCAGAATCAGGAACCAAGAAAAAGAAGAAAAAAGAGGAAGAAGAAGTAGAAGAGGAGCCAACAGGAATCGGGAGTCTATTTTAGATTCAAATATCAATTAATATTTTTTTAATTACTTTTTTCTATTTTTTAAATAATATAGATGTAGTATATTTATAAAATATCTTTTTAAATTTTAATTTTCAAGCAATAAGAGCTCTTTTTATTAAATCCAATATTAAAGATATCGATGATCGACAGTAAAGATGAGAGGTCCTATCTTCAAAAAAGGTTATATATCTATCATTTTATAAATGATGGGATTACTTTTGTATTACCAGTTCTAATGGTTAGTTTATATTTTGAATTTAACTTAGATTGGTTCCAAATCGGGTTAATTTTTGCCTTTAATTCTCTGGCGACTATTATCTTTCAATTAATTGTTGGTTATTTTACCGATCAAAATAATAATAAAATTTTAATGTTATGTGGGTTGTTTTTGCTATCTCTATCATCCTTTTTAATGATAATTTCATTTGATTTTGTAAGTTTACTAATTTTTGCCATTATTTCTGGAATTGCTTTATCTTTTCAGCATTCTATCTCCTATGCTACGACGAGTAGAATGTATCAAGAGAAAAGTGATATTATGATTGGTCGTCAAGGAGCAGCGGGAGATTTAGGCAAGTGTATTGCAGTTTTTTCATCTGCCTTACTTTTAATCATCTTTAGTTCATGGAAATTAGTTTTATTGACTTGGGCATTCATCTGTTTACTGATTTTCATAGTTATTACGATTAATCTTCGTAATATAACTTTTGAAGAATATTTCAATCACGATAATGTGAATGAGATCAATGTGACGAATAAAGTTGAAAAGGAACTCCGGAAAATGTTAATTATTTTAGTATTTATTATCTTCATCCTTTTTTTGGCAATATATTCATTATTAATAATAAATCTAGCAGTCTATTTAAGAGTAGAAAAAACGGGCATCGTTTCGGAATATTCAGGATTAATTATGGGATATGCCTTAATTTTTGGTGTTATTGGTGCGTATTTTTCAGGTAGTATGAAAAATAAATATGGAATGACTAATTCTTTAATATTTTTCAGCATTTTAATGATAGCAGTGGTAATAATATACATTCTTTTAGATACAAGTGATTTGATAATAAATCTATTATTTTATGCGCTCCTTGGATTTTTATTATTTTTGCTATATCCCCAATTGCTCGCTGCCATAAATGATTGTTTTCATCATAAAAAAATTGGATTTGGATATGGCATAGTTCTAAGTTGTGGCTGGTTTGGAAATTTTATTGGATTCTTAATTGGAGGTTATTTCGCTAATCTTTATTCAGCCATTATGTTTTTCATTATTAGTATTATTTTTTTTGTCATAATAATTGTTTTATCTTTAATTATCAAGATAAATCATAATTTATAATCCCCTAAACTATACCAAGTGTGCAAATTTATCTATTATCATTATTAGTAGGATGAGTTATATGACATTTCTTAAAGTTTGCTGTATTTATCAATATGAATAAAGGAAATTTTTAAATAACAAATAAAGAAAATAACAAGCGATTTTATGAAACAAAAACTATATTTAAACCTCCCTAAATATAAAATATTTGATTTTCATAGGCATATCTCAAATTTAAGCGAATTCGAGCAAAATTTAAACGATTTTAATATAGCAAAGTTTTGTCTGATGCCAACTACGATAAAAAACGACTTTGAAAATATTCCTAATTATATTGAAAATGTTAAACCATATTATGAAAAGTATAAGGATAAATCACTTATATTTGGAGCAATAGATTTCTCAAATGATTATACCTATAATAAAGAGTTATTGGAAAAACAAAAAAAAACTGTAAATATCAGAGGCATAAAGTTTCATCCAGAACAGGGATTTAATCTAGATACGAAATTCTTGAAACCGTATTTTCGTGCAATCTCTGAGATCTTAGGATTCGATAATCCCATTTATATCCATACAGATTGGCCGTTAAAAGAAGAACAAAGATATGTTCCGGAGAGTAGAAAAAACACTTTTGACAAAATTGTTTCTAGTTTTTCAGATTTTCAATTTATTATGGGACATGCGGGAGGATCTGGTGCATATTTAAATGTATGGAAAAGCTGTAAAAAATTTTCTAATGTATATCTTGAAACTTCAATGTCCCCAGTTACTTCTCCTTTGGAGGAAGTAATTTGGAAAATAGGTCCTGAAAGATTGTTATTTGGAAGTAATTATCCATACTGCGCTACAAGCATAGAACTTGTAAAATTACAAAGCCTCTATAAGATTAGTGATGAAGATGTAAGAATGATATTAGAATCAAATGCAGAGGTGTTATTTTCGAAATGATATTATATCAAGATGAAGAATATCGTCTATGGGATGCTCATTCTCACTTTTCAAATTTAGTAGCCAGACCATTGAAATCATTTCTTAAAGCATTGGCAATCTATGAGGTTATGGATTTAATTTTCGCGAACTGGCGAAGATTCAAAAAAAAATCTGAGGATAGAACGGAAAAAAATGTTAATCTCTACAAATTAATATTAGATTTTTATCAAATTGATAAAGCTATTCATTTACCCGTTTATAAAATGGATAAGAAACTAACCTATCGGATGAACGAGTTATATCCCCAAAAAATTTTTGGATTTGGTTATATTAACCCCTGGTCTAAGAAGCTTGAGGAAGATCTTCAAGATCTTGTCACTCATAATGTGTATGGGATTAAAATTCACCCTGATATTATGAAATTTACTTTTAAGTCAGCACAAGAAGAACTAATAAAAATCCTTCAATTTTGCGGGGAAAATAAAATTATTGTATTATCTCATACGGGGAGTCACTCTTCCCTTAAGAACTTAATACCCATTTTAAAAAAATGCGAAGAATCTATTTTTATTATGGGCCATTCTGGTTTATGTCCTCAAGTTTCAGACGCAATTCAAGTAGCAAAACAATGTCCTAATTCATATCTAGAAATGTCGGGTAATCCATATACATATAAATTCGTAGAAGCCATTAAAGATCCAGAAATTGGTGTGGAAAGAATTTTATTCGGCACTGACATTCCCAGTTTACACCCTCGGGTAGAAATTCAAAAAGTGTTGGCGTTACCTATCTCTACAGAAGAGAAAAGACTGATTTTTTCCTATAATCTAGAAAATTTAATGAAAAATTTTCTTAAGGAAAAATATAAAGCATAATAAAAATAAAAAAAACGTAGTGATGTTTAAAGGCCCAATTCGGCTAATTTTTCTTTATTTATGTTTACTTTTTCAGCATTGAGGTCATAGAGTTTCCAAAACGTCAAGGTTGATATGAGGATGAAAATCATTGGAATTAAGGCAAGATGGACTTGTATCCCCCAAATGGCTTCAGCAGATTGGATTTTTGCGTTTTTATTGAATCCTGTGAGGGTATGGACAATTGCAAAGGTTAATGCTTGAGCTACTATGGAGAAGCGACCAAAAAAGGCCCTTACTCCGTAGGTTATACCTTCTGATCTTTTGCCAGTTCTAATTACTTGCTCATCGATTACATCCCCTAATACTGGATCTAGCAATATCCAAAATCCTCCAAGACCAAAACCCCATATAAGGATTGCAAATATAAAGAGATAATAATCAGTGATAAAAATGAGTGGTGCTGTAAGTAGGGTCATTATAGCTCCTGAAAATATGATTGTTTTTCGGTTATCATTAATTTTATGTCCAATAAAAATCCATACCGGGAATGATATTAACGATCCGACAAGAAAACCTATCATTACTAAGGATATTGCCTCAGCTTTCATTCTAAAAACATACCGTACTAAATAAGGAATGGATGCAATCATGCACGCTGTCATAGATTGATAAAATACAAATGCAATGAAATATGCCACAAAATTTTTTTGCTTGATTTGGGTTTTCATCGTCTTGAAGAATGGCTCCCTTTTAGGTTCTTCTAAAGCTTTCGCAAGATAAAGATCGACGTATATTTGATCATCCTTAACGCCAGGGATTGCTAAAGATAACGCTATTAAACCGACAATTATAACTACAATAGCTTGAATAAAATAAGAATTAATATCCCCAAATGTTATAAATAAAGGGGGTATAACAGCACCTAATACAATTCCAAAAACGGAAATCATGATTCCTAAACCTGCAGCTGTTCGGCGTTCCTTGACTGAACGAAATTTGTCTGGGAAAAGTGCGTAGAAGTTTACCATATAAATTGATTGGAATGTATCATACAAACATGTTGCCAGCAATAACCATAAAAATATTAATAAAGCTCCTTTAACTGGGTCTTGATTAGGTGGAGTGTATAAAAATATATAACAAATTATCCATGGTAGCCCTCCAAAAAGAATAAAAGGAAAGCGCCGGCCCCATTTCTTAGTGAATTTAAATGGACGATCTGTTAAGTAACCAATGATAGGATCATTAATTGCATTATATATGGCAAAGATAATAAATCCAAGTCCTAATAACCATACATCTAATTTAATTTCAGTTTCGTAAAAAAAGAACACATATGCTCCAAAAGCTATCGATAAAAATTCATCATTAAAGCGTCCAAATCCGTTTGAAAAATAGATGCATTTGGAATGTTTTACCTCCATTTCTGATTCATTCATTTTTAAGACCTCTTCATCACATTGTTGAATCAAATATGTATCGATTTTAATATTAAATACTCTAACTTTTATAATTTATTCAAAATTAATGGTGAAACATCAATCGTATAAAAAGAGAGAGGTGGTTAAAAAAACTAAAATAAGTTTTCATTTAATATTTCATTTTAGTTTTTTATTATCTTATTTAGCACATTTTAAAAATCATAATCTTTTTTTTATAATCTAAATTCTTAATATATATTTGAAATATTTAACAATCAATTAAATGGTTTAAATGCCTAGTAATTTCCTTAAATTCTTCTCTCCATTCGTCAGAGTTATGCCGGAAATAAAAAATCCGCAGAGAGAAGTTTCATTTAAAGAAAAATTCGTCTGGACTGCCATTGTTCTCGTAATTTATTTGATTATGTCCAATATCCCCTTATACGGTGTTAATCTTCAAAATTCAACTGATTATTTCTATTGGCTAAGAGTCATTCTGGCAAGTCAGAGAGGAACTCTAACGGAATTAGGAATAGGACCAATAGTAACTGCTGGATTAATAATGCAGTTGCTCCTTGGTTCGAAAATGATAGATGTTGATATGAGTGATCCCTATGACAGGGCACTGTTCAGTGGAACGCAAAAGGTCGTATCAATATTTCTAACGGGTTTTAACGCGATTGCTTACTTATTAGGAGGAGCGTTTGGACCTCCTGAGACGTTAGGATTAGAAAATATGGTTCTCGTTTTTCTCCAACTAATGTTTGCCGGGGTTGTAATAGTTTTACTCGATGAGCTACTACAGAAAGGATGGGGGCTTGGTAGTGGAGTTTCTCTGTTTATAGCTGCAGGTGTAGCAGGTCAAATTTTTTGGAACACGTTTAGTTTTATTGAAGCTCCTGATGAGGCTCGCTTGCCAAGAGGTATTATTATTGCCATTTTTTATGTACTATTGGATGATGATCCTGAAACAAATTTAGATGATCTCTGGGTTCGGGGACAATTACCAAGCATATTAGGATTAATTACTACATTTATTATTTTTTCATTAGCCGTATGGTTTGAAGCGACACGTGTGGAGATACCGTTACAATATAAGGGTTATAGAGGTTTTAAAGGTAAATATCCAATGAAATTGATGTATGTTTCTAATATACCAGTTATTTTAGTAAATGCACTATATGCCAACATCCTATTTTTTGGTCAGATCTTAGCTGGCCCACAATCCCGACTGCGAGGTCAAGGATATGACTTTTGGCTGGATTTAATTGGAACATTTGAATATCAAAGTACAGGAAGCACTGGAGGTTATCTTGTCCCAAAATCAGGTTTGATTTACGTCCTCTCGCCGCCTCAAGGTATAGAAGCCCTTATGGATGATCCGTTGCGAGCGGTTATATATCTTTTTATATTGATTGTACTCTGTATATATCTGGGAAGGATATGGGTCGAGGTCTCAGGTCTAGCGCCTAGAGATATAGCAAATCAAATTATAGATTCAGGAATGCAAGTGCCTGGTTTTAGAAGTTCTTCAAAGATTATTGAAGGTATATTAAAAAGATATATACCCACCCTTACTATTCTTAATGGAATAATAATTGCAATTTTAAGTTTCACAGCCGACAGTTTGGGCGCATTGACTTCAGGCACCGGACTTCTTATTTCAATAGGAATTACTCATCAGTATGCTGAAACGATTTCGAAAGAAGTGGCCGCAGAACAGTATCCTTCAATGAGAGGCTTTCTTGGATTAGACTAGCTGGATGAATAGATGAGCTTTTTATACGTACTGAAGAATTAATGATAAGATCACTTTTTTAAATTCTATAAATTCTGCATTTATGGAATTTATCAAAATTGATATGAGAAGGATCATCAAAAATCTATTTTATTAAGATTTTTTCTTAATTTTCTTTTTATTAGCGAAAAAATATATTTTTCTTGCGAAAAATCAAAAAGATAATCAAAATTATCTTTTTTGAACATACATTTTACCAACAAAAATAATTTTAAAATAATTTTCAATTGTAAACACTTTGAAATTTATTTAATAGGTTTAATAAAGTCAATACTTTTAAAAAAGCGTAAAAAATTTATTAAGCAAAATTTAATATAATAACACATATAGTTGTTAAAAATCTTAAATAGATAAAGGTTTACAGAATGAGTTTGTTAATGGTCTTGCAAGATTCGGGTTGGATGAATTCTCCTCCAGGTTCAATGTGGTTTATTTTGCTATTATCTTTAATAATTTCTATTATCAGTGTTGTACTTACAAAATTATTAATTGATACCAAAGAAATGGAGAGAAAGCAAAAACAGATAAAAGCTCATAATGAAGAGAAAAAGAAAATCATAGAAATCGCGAAAGTAGATGTAGATAGATATCATAAAGCTCGTAAAAAATGGGAGCGAAGGGATATTATGCTGAAGAAAACGCAGCAAGGTATGGCAATGGATAGGATGAAACCTACTTTACTTTTCTTTTTACCTATGATTATTATCTTTTGGGTTCTTAGAAATATTTATGGAAATAGCCCCGTTGCAGCTACACCAATGAATCCTTTAGTTTATGGATTACTGCAATGGCCCATTGGTATGGGGATGGCAGATGAAAGTTTATGGATAAATAACGCAGCTTGGATTAATTTTACGGCATGGTATTTTTTATGTTCATTAGGTACTAATACTTTACTTCAAAGAATATTAGGATTACAATCTCAAGCCTCTGGTGGGATGGAGCAAATGTTTACAGGACAGCAGACTGCAGCAGCGCAATTTCCTGATATTTGATTTATAGAGATGAGTAAATACAATTATTTAATCCATTTTCACAATAATCAATTATATTGATAATAGATTTTTATTTTCAAATTTTTTTCAATCAACAGACTTATTTAAGAGAATCTTTTTTAAGAAGGTGGACTCAAATAGCTTTAACGTGGGCAGATATTAAATCAGAGACGATGTTTATTGATGATTACTTAAAGATTTTTAAAGATAAGGCTGAAATTGTTAAAAATTACGAGAAATATAAACCAAAGACGAAGCATCTCAAACATATTAAAGATTTTATCTCAAAAAAGCATATAAAAGTGAAAATCTTGGCAATGGGGGCGCAATGGTGTCATGATTGTGCAGAACAAGTACCACATATGATTAAAATAGTAAAGGAGTTAGGGGCTGAGTACATTGATATCACTATGTTATATGGGATAAAAGTCAATGTATTTAGAAAGGAAGGTGAGATATTATGGGATAAAAAACATTCTCCACCAGAAGCAGTAGATCCTAAATTTGATTTAAATGCTATTCCCACGTTCTTTATATTCAAAGAAAATGAACTAATTGGTCGTATTGTAGAGCGTCCAAAAAGATTTTCAACTCTTGAAAGAGATCTTTGTAATATCCTAAACAAATGTCTCTAAGAAATTTTTAATATTTTTTCCTTACTTAATAATAATTCTTAAATTGAATAATAGGATTGTAAAAATCTCAGTGAGGTTTTAAAAGGTATTTTAAAAAATATTATTACTCCTTTAATTAAAGTATCTGGTTATATTGAGATGGTAAGGTGTAATAATTGTAAGAAGAAAATTAAGAAAAACCAAATGAATAAGGTTTTTCAATTAATATTAGGGAATATGGATAACGGCAATTTTTATGGAAGTGAAATCTTGTATTACCACATTGAGGAATTAATTAGTCCAAAATCCATGAAGATGTATTAACTAAATTAAAACCAGATTTTTTTTTTCTCTTTATTCTTTGGGGAGACTTGTTTTTGGAAATAAAATTATAGAAATTAGAAGCGCAACGGGAGGGAATTTCGTACTCCAAGAATATTGGAGAGATACTTCGAACCCCCGAGTGCGAAGCACACCAGCTTTCTGGGAGAAATTTCCACTCCAAGCTGGCGCCGTACCAGGCTAGGCTACCGTTGCTTTTAAATAAAAAAATAAAAATTTAGTGAAATAATTGAAAATATTCTATTAAATCATTTTAAAGGGATTGAAACAGTTTGATTCATTAATTTTGATTTTTTAGCTTTTTTAATAGCTGCTTCAACCGCATTATGATCAGCACCTTTTTGAATTTCAATGACACTTGTTGTTGGTTCGATATGTTTATAGTTAACTCTTCTCCTTTTAATGGTTAATCCATCAACAAGTATATAATTTTTATCAATGACATCAACTATAATGCAGTAGTTTCCTGCTTCGCGTCCCATCGTTTTTATACATATCCTTCCTATGTCATAAATACTCATAATTTGTCACCAAATTACTTTTAGTAAATTTATCCTTGCTGGATATTTTTAAGTCTCCAGTAAAGATAAATGAAATATTTTGATTAAAGAAATAAAACTAAAAATAAAATTTTTATGATTTTCATAGATCAGCTTTTTTTCAATTTTTTATTCTTGATGATTTGAAGGAGGCTATTGAAGACTTGTTCAACAGTAAGTCCTTCAGTATTAAGAATAACATCGTGAATTTCTTTAATTTTCGCTCTATTACTTAAATCAATGTTATACAATTGCTTAAATCGTTCTAATTCAGATTTTTCCCTTAAAGTTGTTTCTTTCATACTTTCTTCAAATGTTATGTTATCTCTTAAAGCTATTCGTTTTACACGGGTTTCTAATGGGCATGTAAGATGTATTCGAAGATCCGAAATATCTTTAAGGAGATATCCGCTCAATTGACTATCAACCATTATATTTCCTTCTTTAGCAACATTTATCACTTTGTTATCAAGTCTGATATCAATTTCGGGATGGTCTTCAACATATTTGGTGAATTCTTCTAAATTCATGTTCATATCGATTGCGAGATCTCGAAATGCTTGACCAGTTGAATAATATTTAATCCCTAAAGCTTCAGCAATTAAGTTAGCTATAGTGGATTTGCCGGTACCGTGGAGACCAGAAATGCTTAAAATCATAGGTTAAATTAATTCTTTATTAATTATATTTATGATTATAAATATTAAATTAAGACGTATAAAAATCTAGTAAAATTCAAAAAACAGTTAGGATATTACGTTTTCAAAAAATCATTTATTCCAAATCGATTCTCTTATTAAATTTTTGAGGCAAGTAGCGCAGTATCGTCCACTTTCTAATCTGTTAGGTCTACGGGTAGTTATATTAGTATTTCTTATTTTAGCGGGTCGAAGTCTTGGGATTGATGATATGGGCCTTTTACATATAGCACAATGACTTTTTTTTGGTTTTCTTCTCGTATAATGGGTGGTAGTTATATTACCCGGAGTTTTAAGATTTTTTCGTGCCTGAGAATGAGATCTTAAACCTGGTCGCGGCATAACATTTTAGCCTCTTTTAGATAAACTTGATTATTATAGAATTGTTTGCTAAATTAATATTTTTTAAAAGCATGAACAAAATATTAATTTTATCATTTTAATTATGGATTTAAATTTAATTTTTGTTGAAATTCTTTAAAGATTTGATATAATTTGTCTCCAATAATATTCCTAAATCTTTTATTTTTGACAAGATTCTGCGGATTATTAATGATACAATCATAAATTTCACTAATTTCTAATTGGATTGTCTCTAAACCAGGAAATCTCCTTAGATTTTTTTTTAATTCTTTGAAAAGTTTTAAAATTAAATCTCTCCTTGTAAGGCCTTCCAATTTTAATGCATCCATTAGAGTAATAAAAGAAGCAGTTATTTCTGAAGTAATTCCAGGTAATTCCAAAATTGAGTTCCTTAAATTGGTATCAAAATGTAGTCTATTTTTATTTCCCATCTCAATAAATTCTTCTGGAGAATTTAAAAAATAGATCTCTTTAAATATTTTAAATGCCCTGTTATATTGCTCTATAAAGTTCATATAAATTAGAACTTCAGAAAGAGAGATATTTTTTTCATTAAAATACAATTTGATTTTCAAAAGCCCTTTCATTGCATTTTTTATGGCTTTTCTAAAGAAACTCTCATTTATGATACCTTCTTGATATTTTTGATATAAGTTATTGATTGAATTAACCAAGGCGAACAATTCAGATTCTATATCAGAAAGGTTCTTATTATTGTCCATTAATATAATTTTATTTATGAAATTAAAATAATAACATAATATTGGAATATTAACATGACAAAGCTAAGTTTATATTCCAAATAAAGTGGGTCGTAAGAAGTAGAACACTATTGCAACAGCTATACCTATACTCAAGGACGATATTAATACTCGAGTAGTAGAAGAGTTGCTGAGCTCTCTAATACCAATAGTCATCAAAATAGGGACCCATACTGCAATTGTAATAGCATCGATCACATCTAACACAGCCCATACAGGTGAACTGAACATAGCATTAAATATTGAGTCATCAAATTCAGATCCAGAGATATCAACATCTACCGTGGGAAATGCGATCAATATTATCAGAATTTTTATGGTGTTAATCAACAAAAATGGCGCGAAAGCACACATGAGCATTTTATATTTATACGCTGCTTGTTTTTGTAATAGAGTGCCACTTCTATAAATGCTAAATGGACTCATTTCTGATTCTTTATATTTTTCTTTTTTTTCTTTACCAAATCGGTCCTCTAATCTCTCTGAAAATCCAACGGCATAATTAGCAGCGAATGTAAATAACCAGATTAATATAACATAAAAAACTGCTTGAAATAAAAAACCAAATATAAAGAATGTTAAAAACATGACCGCACTATAGGGAAACAATGAAGCAGAATAAGGATTTATCGGTTCGCCTTCAATGGATACAAATCTAAAATGTGATAAGAAAGCCAATCCCATGAGGCCCCATAGGATGGAATTAAAAAAGAGAATATAATAGCCGGGAGCTCGAGATCTTTTATGATTAATATCCCAGAATGCTCGTGATGGATCTATAAAAAGATATAAAATATTTATATACCAAGGATTAGGACTGACCCATTCACTCTCAATTCTTTGAAATATTTTTTCAAAATATTGCATACTTTCAATTTTTTCGATTCTTAATCTCTTTCCACAGAAAGAACAAGAAAATGATTCAGATCTATTTTCATTACCACATCTAGGACATTTAATAAAGCTTTCGGCCAATTTTATCAATCCTATTTAAATTTTAAAACACGTTTTAGTTTTTTAGTAATAATAACATAATACAGAATTTATTTAAAAATTGGGATTAGTTTTCATTTTTCAAAATATTAATAATGAAAAATGAATTTATAAATATTCTATAATAAAACCCTTCCTTTCTTTTATAATTCTATTTTCTCGGTTTGTAAATAACGTAATTAAATCTAAATTAGTTCTTGTGTGGCTAGTAATTTCTAATACTTTTATACTAGAGGGTGCTCCGATATAAGCCATTAGCGGGATTAATTGATCACTAAGGTAATTGTCCACAGGAATGTCATTTTGAATATATTTTAGAATTTCATTTGCTGCCATAGTTCCTAATTTTTCTGAAGATAATCGTTTTTCCCCCAGTATAGTTCCTGTAGAAATAATTGCCCCTGTATCCGATTCAGACCACAAAGAAAGCCCTATACCAGGGCTAATTGAATCAACCCAACTATATTGAATATCCGTATCAATTTTTAAATTTCTTTTAAGTGTTCGAATTAGAGCTTTTCTCACACTTTCAGCGATATTGTCTTTAGTTCGCCTTAATTGGTTTGTAATGATGATTTCACCCTGAATAAGATCCAAATTTCCTAACTCGGTTAAATTCACAGGCTCCAATGTCATTTTTCGAGGTTTTATTACACAATTAACTCGAGCTCCACCTTTAGGATACCATCCGTGTTTTTGAATATTTATATCAATCATAAGCCCTGCTTTAGCAAAAAGAGGATAGGTTACTTTTTGCAGATAATTCAAACTTGGTGCCCATTTTCCAAAAGTCCCACCACCATTGAGAAATATTTCAATATGATCCGTAATTTTCAAACCTAAGCTTGCGATTTGTATAGGTTGTAATAATAATCCTGTACTGGCCGCTGTACTGATATTTAGATTGATTTTATTCTTATATTTCTTTTTAGGAATAAGAGACAATTCCGTTGTGCCAACTTCACAATTACTTAGATTACTATCTGTTAATTCAGATAAAGTCTTAAGCCCTAATAAATGCTGTAATCTTAATCCCGGCTTGGGACGACTAGCGCGTATATTTTTAATTTTAATTGGTACATTGAATAAAATGGAAAATCCCGCAGATAATCGTAATATAGCCCCACCTCCCTCTCCATAAGCACCATCTATTTCTAAAAATGTGGGTTCATTCATGCTTCTTCACTTATTTCATAGAAAGATTGAATTCTTTCAATCCCATTAAATTCTTTCATCAAATTAGCAACTTCTTTAGGAACTAAACTTGTCCAATTTTTATTTTTTCTACTGATTAGTTTTCTTATATTACTCGCGTTATATTTTTTTTTGAATATTCCTAATTTTTTTCCAACCATATAGCCCTTATTTCGAAATAATTGGCGTACCCAATCACTATTAGAATAAATTACATCAAAATCTCCTACAATTGAAACCACATGATCAACCCATTTTTGAGCATTAAAAATATCAGGAATTTCATAAATTTCATACTTATTTTTAGAAATATTTCTTTTTTCAAAAGCAGTTTTAATGAATTCGATTCTTTCTGCGCTTGTGAACGGATCGTTCTTTGTTTCTGATAATTGGGAACTCCCAATTCCAATTTTCAGTTTTTTATGTGATTCTAAAATCCGGTATATTACATAAATGTGCCCATGGTGTAAGGGCTGAAATCTCCCTATAAATAGAGCAACATTT